>QHPZ01000221.1 GCA_003219225.1 Verrucomicrobiota bacterium
GGAGTTGTCCGATCTAAATCTTTGTTTCCAAAGAAAATCGACAGATAACGCACAATTCAATGTTTGCTGACGATCATCCCGAAGCTTTCGGGACCAAACTGTCAAAGATCGACATCCTCGTGCCGGCACAAAGCAAAACCCGACCCTCGTCAGAACCTGACCAGTGTCGGCTCTCCTCGAGCCGGGGAAGAACACCCGCGACTGCGGGCCGCCTAATTTGCGGGGCCGCAATCTATGCAGCCTCATCAGATGCGTCAACTGAAAATTGTGCAAAAAAGACCCTGCTCACGACGGTAAACCGGTCGTCGAACTTCAAGATTTTCACCTATTCTGCAGCGGTGAAAGAGCCCAATCGCCAGAGACAAATCGATCCGCATCCCGCAGCCAACCCCGCCGATGTGACGTCGCTCGACGCCATTATCGCCGCGGCTTACAAGGTCATTTCAGGCTCGGCGGGAGAGCAGCGTGATTGGCAGCGCGAACGGTCGCTTTTTATCTCTGGAGCGCGGCTGATTCCGACGGGTCACGCACCGGGCATGACCACCTCGACCGGCGAACTCACACCGCAACTGCTCGATATCGATGGCTACATCGATCGCGTGGAGCGGTATTTTAGAGGGAACGGTTTTTTTGAAAAAGAAGTCGTGCGACGAACCGAGCAGTTTGGCCGAATCGCTCATGTCTGGAGCACGTACGAGTCGCGGCACAATCCCGAGGATCCCGAGCCGTTCATGCGCGGGATCAACAGCTTCCAGTTGTTCGATGATGGCACGCGGTGGTGGATCGTCAGCGTTTATTGGCAGCACGAAAGCGCCGAATACCCGCTTCCGGCGAACTACCTTCCACATCTATAGCCGCCGTCGCCGACCGCGGTCACTTACTAGGTTGCGGGATCTTCGGAAAAGAGGGAATCGCCTCGTTCAAGGCGACCCGCGGCAGTTTGTCCTCCAGGAAGATCGCTTTCGCCGGCGCGAAGGGCGCCGGATCGTCCAGCGACGCGATCGTTACGTCGATCGCCTCTGAATTCTCGGTGTCCTCGAAAAACAGATGCGTCCCGCAGCAGGCGGCAAACGATCGAATCCGGCCGGCGTACGGCACCCGACGCAGCTGACCTTTGATGCGCAGATCCTTTCGGAGGACCGAGCCCCAGGTGACATACGGCGCGCCCGCGCTCCGTCGGCAATCGATGCAGTGGCAGTCGCCCAACGCAAAAGGCGCGGTTTTCAACACGTAACGTGTCCCGCCGCAGAGACAGCCGCCGGTGTACTCCATATCCTAGAGCCGGGAAAAAGCCCGCCAGGAAACTGCGGCAAAGCGAATCAGACTACCGTTGCTGCATTCCTGCCCTGGCGGGGTTTGTCAGTCCTCAATCCACAGCTCCTGACGGAGCAGAAATTTACCTGCAAGCTTGTCCTGAGCAACGTCGAACATTGTGCGATCGGCTTTCGCAAACCACCGGCTGTTTGACACCGCTGGCGAGTTCTGTTTGCATGGCGCCATGAAATGGCTGGCCCTGCTGTTGCTCGCGCTTCTTCAATACGCATGCACGACTGAGGACAATCGTGCGCTTTATCGCCCCGACCCGCTCGGTGGTTATGGCGGTTCGCAGTTCGTAAGTCAGACAAGGAGCACCGGTTTCCACAGCATGCCGCCGAGCAACACACCGCCGGCACCAGGCCAAGCAGCGCCCACAGCGAGACCAGAGTTCCGCTACTAATTGCGAGCCTCTCTAGGCAAACGGCAGGTTGCTTCTGATCCGCGCCTCGTAGGTTTTGTCGACGCGCGCGGACTTGCCGAGCTGACGTTTGCGCTTCGCTCTTTTTCCCGAGAGCAAGTGGCGGCGCGAGCTTTGCGCCCGCAAAATCTTCCCCCGGCCGGTAATCTTGAAGCGTTTGGCCACCGACTTGCGGGTCTTCCTGCGAGCGATTGGCTTGGGCATAACGGTTGAACCATAGCGGCCAAGACCGAGACAACAACCGCTTTTGCATTCTCTTGGTAGGGCGAGACTCTATCGAGCCGACGAAATTCAACCGCAGTTCGACGGCTCCGCACGGCGTCGCCCCGACCGGCAATAAAGTTCTCGCGTCGCTTCTGGTTCTCGAAACAATGTTATCGTATGGAAAACGCGCCGGCAACGAAACCGCACGTTGTGATTCTTGGCGGCGGATTCGGCGGACTCGAAGCCGCGAAAAAACTCGCCTGCGAAGAGGTGCGGGTGACGGTCGTTGACCGGACGAACTACCACCTCTTTCAGCCGCTGCTTTATCAAGTCGCGACGGCGGCGCTTTCGCCGGCTGACATTGCCGCGCCGATCCGCGCGGTGCTGAGCAAATGCAAAAACATTGAGGTGATTCTCGCCGAGGTCCAAGCGGTCGACGCCCAAGCGAAAAAAGTCCGTATGGCTGACGGCGAACGCGACTACGATTTCCTGATCGTCGCCACCGGCGCGCGCCA
This sequence comes from Verrucomicrobiota bacterium, assembly GCA_003219225.1. Taxonomy (GTDB): domain Bacteria; phylum Verrucomicrobiota; class Verrucomicrobiia; order Chthoniobacterales; family UBA10450; genus AV17. The sequence continues at coordinate 2,455 of QHPZ01000221.1, forward strand.
TTCCTATTTCGATCATCCCGAATGGGAGAAACTGGCGCCCGGTCTGAAGAGTCTGGAGGATGCGGTGGAGATTCGCCGCCGCATTCTGATGGCATTCGAACAGGCCGAAAAAATCAGCGATGAAGCCGCGCGGCGAGCCGCCATGACATTCGTGATCGTCGGCGGCGGACCGACCGGCGTGGAAATGGCCGGCGCGATTGCCGAGATCGCCCGCTACACATTGGCGAAGGATTTTCGCCACATCGATCCCGCGCAAGCTCGCGTCATCTTAATTGAAGGCGAGCCACGCGTGCTCGCTGCCTACCCGGAGGATCTGCAAATCAGCGCGATGAAACAATTGCACGATCTCGGAGTCGAAATCCGGACGGGCGTCCACGCCACGAACCTGACCGAAGACGGATTGAACGTGGGCGACGAATACATCCCATCTCGCGTCAAGATTTGGGCGGCGGGCAACAACGCGTCCTACGTCGGGCACAGCCTCGGCGCACCGATCGATCGCGTTGGCCGTGTGATAGTGAACGATGACCTGACCATTCCGGGTCATCCGGAGGTGCAGGTGATCGGCGATCTCGCGAATTTTTCACATCAAACCGGCAAGCCGCTGCCCGGCGTTTCACCGGTCGCGATGCAACAGGGTCGCCACGCCGCCCGCAACATTCTCGCCATGATTGAAGGACGAAAGCCGCAGCGCTTCCGGTATTGGGACAAAGGCAGCATGGCAACAATCGGGCGCGCCCGCGCGGTCGCGGACCTCAAATTCATTCATCTGAACGGACTGCCCGCGTGGCTCGCATGGCTGTTTGTCCATATCATTTTCCTGGTCGGTTTTCGCAACCGGCTCGCCGTCCTGTTCCAGTGGGGATGGGCGTATTTAACTTTCAATGCCGGCGCGCGCCTGATTACGCGTAACTTTCAAGCCGAGCAAAGGCCGCCGACATGATCACCGCAGAGGACGCAGAGCTCGTAGAGATTTTTGATTGTGCGTTCCTCTGCCTGCTCTGCGGTCTCTGCGGTTAATTCCAAAATGCGCCTGCGGATTGGCGTCATCGGTTCGGGCGCGATCGGCAGCTACTACGGCGCGAAGCTGGTTCATGGGCGAAGCGACGTGCACTTCCTGATGCGCGGCAATTTGAGCGAAGTGCGCCACGCTGGCATTTACGTTCGGGGTTCAGGCGAAAACTTTCGCGTCCCCAACGTCAACGCGTACAATTCGACCGACGAGATCGGTCCGTGCGATCTGGTTCTGATCGCCGTCAAAGCGACCTCGAACCGCGACCTTGTCGATCTTATTCCGCCGCTGCTGCACCAGGAGACGATGCTGCTGACGCTGCAGAACGGTTTGGGAAACGAGGAATTTCTGGCCGAACATTTTGGCCCTGAGCGCGTGCTTGGCGGCCTTTGTTTCATCGCGCTGAAGCGGATCTCGTCCGTTCAGGTTGAGCGGTTCGCTCATGGCGATGTTGTGATCGGTGAGCACGTGCGCGCCCCGCAGCCGCGCGCGCATCAAGTCGCCGCAGAATTTCAACGTGCCGGGATAAAGTGCGAAGTCACCGACAACCTGGCGCGGGAACGCTGGCGCAAACTCGTCTGGAACATTCCGTTTAATGGATTGTCGATCCTGGCCGGCGGAATCGACACCGCTGCGATCATTCGGGATGAGCGGCTGCGCAAGCTGACGCTCGAGTTGATGGCCGAGGTCATTGGCGCCGCAAACAAGTGCGGTTATGCCCTGCCGAGTGATTCGTGGCGCGAGCTCATGCAGCGCAGCGAAACGATGGGCGCTTTCAAGCCTTCAACGCTTCTCGATTGGCAAGCTGGCAAACCTCTGGAAGTTGAAGCGATCTGGGGCGAACCACTCCGCCGCGCGCGCGCGGCCGGGTCCGACATGCCGCGCACCGACATGCTACACGCGCTGCTGACGAAGCTCGAACAACAGCGCGGCGCGCTACACTTGACCGGTTTAACCGGTCAAGCTTAGCGCAACGAGAATGGCGTCTTTTGTGCCGCGAATCACAGTGCGCAATCTTCAGCGCAACGTGCAGCTCGACATTGTCGATCTTAGGAGCTTCGCCGAGCGCGCGCTCGAACTCGGTTTGCGTTTGCCAATGAAACATCCGACCGAGCTGCAAATTGTGCGTGAGATTTCGGTGCTCATTGTTTCTGATCGCCGCATCGCGTCCCTAAATCGACAATTTCTCGACAAGCTTGGTCCGACCGACGTGATCACGTTCCACCATGGCGAGATTTTCATTAGCGCGGAGACAGCTCGCCGACAGGCGCGCCAGTTTCGCACCACGTTGGAACACGAGCTGCGTCTTTATCTCGCGCACGGGCTGCTGCATTTGCACGGATTGAACGACCAGACCGCGGCGGGCGCGCGGCAGATGCATGAGACGCAGGAGCGGATGGTGAGGGTGGCCTCGAAGCACCAAGCACCAACCTTCAAGCGCCAGAGAAGCAGCAAGCGCCAAACACCAAAGCCTCAATCGTAATCGCGGCATTTGAGTATTGGAATCCTGGAGCTTGCACGCAGCCGGTTTGAACCGGCTGCGCGCTGTGTTAGCCTTTTTTCATGAGCAGGCCACGATGCGACAAAGTGGCGATGGCGCACGGAGATTCAGCGCTGCTCATTCTGAACCAGAAAGCAGTGCCGACGACTGTCGAGAAGCCGACAATCGAACAGGAAACAAAGAGCGAAGAAGAGCTCGATCTGCCGTGGCACGTAGTCGTGCACAATGATCCGGTCAATCTCATGACTTATGTGACGATGGTGTTTCAACGCGTGTTCGGTTATCCGCGCGAGAAAGCTGAGCGCCACATGCTCGAAGTCCATCACAAGGGCCGCTCGATCTTGTGGAGCGGCCTGCGCGAGCGTGCCGAACTCTACGTGCAGCAGCTCCACGGTTATCTGCTGCTCGCCACGCTCGAAAAAGTCAGCTGACGCGATGGACATCTGCCGGGAAAGCGACGCGTTGCAGATTTCCGATCTCGACCCGTTTCTCGCCGAGCTGTTGCGCCAAATCCCGGCCAGCACAAACCCCGAAGGCCTGCCCGCAGCCGAGCAACGCGTTTTCAGCGCCCCCGCCGATATGAAGGAAAAGCAACTCTGTAGCGAATGGAAAACATATGTCGAACCTGAGCTGCGTCGGCTTTTCCAAAGCGCGACCGAAACGGTCACGTCAGATCTGGCGCAGTTGAACGGCAATGAAAAATCGCTGCGCAATTGCACCCTGCGCATCCCGCTCGATCACGCCGACGCCTGGCTAAACGCGCTCAACCAGGCCCGACTCGTCATCGCCGCCAAATACGCTTTCACCGAGAGTGAGCTCAACGATCATTATCACTCGCCCGTCGGATCGAGGCGCGATTTAGGTCTGTTTCAGGTAAACTTCTACGGATTCCTCCAGGAATTTATCCTGCGGGAGCTGGACAATAACTAGCGCGACCGCGCGCCGCCGGAAAATCGCTCGACATACTGTTCGAGCTGCACCGGGCCGAGCTCCATCATCGCGTCCATAAATTTGCGTAATTCGAAGTGCTCGCCGGCTGCCGCGCGCGCGGCGTTGTACGCTTGCCGGACTTTTTGGTAGCCGAGGTAATAGGTTGTGATCTGCGGCGAAGTCGTGATGGCGCGGGTCCACATGTTAGAGGCGAGTTGCTCGCCTTGCAGCGCGTCATTCGTGACGAAGCGCACGACTTCCTCGCGCGACATGCTTTCTGTGTGGACGCGGATATCGACGATCGTGCGGGCGATATATGCGCTCGCAGAACGTGCCCCAGCCTTCGACGTAAAGCGGGTCCGGAAAAACAGCGCGGATTTTGTGCGGCTGATGCGCCGCAATTTTGAACTGGACGTAATGGCCGGGGATCAGCTCGTGCGGCACGATCATTTTGTTGAAGTGCTCGTTGAAATCGCGGAAGAACGCCTCGCGTTGCTGCGGCGTCGCGTCGCGTGAGGGCGTCGGCAGAAACAGGATGGTCTTCGCGTTCGGCGCGAATGGCCCCGGCGGATAAACGCCGCCGACGCTCTGGCCGACAAAAAACGCGGGCGAAAGATCGACAATCAACGTGAGCGGATCGGGCAGGGTCATGATTCTTTGCTCGTGGACGAATTTATCGATCGCAACGACGTTGGTGCGCCATTGCGCGAGAGCATCTTCCGCCGTTTTGCCGTGATCGGCGGCAAGGCGGTCGAATAATAGGCGGAGCAATTGCGCGTCGTCCGGCGGCGGTGCCGTTTGGTTCGGCATCACTTCCGACCAGATGGTGCGACCAAAAGCTGCGGCTTGAGCCCGCGTGGCGGCCAAATCGGACTGCGCTCGTGCGAGCACGTCGCGCACTGGTTCTTTGACGCAGGTTCCGGTACGAAATGTCGCTTCATACGCCGCACCGAGGCGAGCTGAGCCGGTCGCGTGTTTCGCGAGTTCGTCCAGCGTGTTTGCGAGATCGACAAGTGCAGCGGCCGCGGCTTTGCTTTCTTCGCGAACGTTGGCATCGGCCCCAATCGCCTGAACGAATCCTTCGCTGTAAAAACCCGCCGTCGCGCGGACCTAGCCAGCTGCGATCTGGCACAGTTCGAGCGCGATATCGGAGGCCTTCGCGTGGGCAAAATGATCGCGCGCTTGCCTTGCAAACCGCGGCAGGATTTGCGCGCGCGCACGCGCCCGCTGCTTTCGCTCATCGAGCGGCAGATCGTCGCGCACGAGCAGGAATACATTTGCCTCCGCAGCAACGGTTGACCAATAGAGCGGGTCGTTTTCGGCCTGCTTGCGCAGTTCAAGCGAATTGAGCTCTCGATCGATTTCTGCCAGCAACGCTTCGCCGTCCAGCTTGTCATCGAATGACACATTGGAATCGCGAAGCACGTCGACCAACCGCGAGCGCGTAGCGCGATTAAACTCGATCCAGTCGGCGATGCGGGAGGGCGAAAAGTCTTCCAGCTCCGTGTCGAGGTCGTGACGCCCGGCAGCCGTCGCCCGGGTAGGGAACATTCGGAAATAGCGATCCAGATAATCTTCGGTAAGGCTCGCAACCGATTCGGCCGCCATCGCGCTCGCGCCGATTGAGGCGGTGAGCAAAACTGCGCTCGCGAGGCCCGGCCAGCCCAATTTCACCGGAAACTCGTCTGTCCGGAGATCAATCCGGCGGCGGCGCGCCCGGTGTGCTTTGCGCGCGCTCGCGCACCATCGTCATGAGCTGGTCTTTGATGGCGTTCGAAGCCTTTGCCGGCTGCAGGCTCAACGCGAAGGCCTCGTGCAGCGCGTAGCATTCGCCGATGTAATCTTCGCCTTTCTGGCCGAATTCCTTTCGGGCGTTCTCGAATTCGGTCATTTCCTCAGGGTCGAGTGCTCCGATGACGTAAAGCCGGGCGCAATTCTGGAATTCCTTAAAGCTCATCTTTCAACTCCTTGAGGCCGTCATAAATTTTTTTCAAACCGAGTTCGAGTCGGGTTTTCACCGTTCCCAACGGAGTATTCGTATGAGCCGCGATTTCGCGCTGGCTCATGCCCTGAAAAAATGCAAGCTCGACCGCCTGTTGCTGCGGGGGCGGCAGCCGGGAGATGACATCGCGCACCAGCACGCGTGTGTCGCCGAGGACGATTTCCTCCTGGGTACTGTTGTGGACCCAGGCCTCGGGTTGCTGCTCGGTTTCCATTTGCAGGCGCTCTTCCGCCCTGCTGTAGGCCTGCTTTTTTCTCAATGCGTCGATGGCCCGACGCCGCGCGAGGGTGACCATCCAGCCGAGCGGTTTACCTTTTTGGGCGGAGAAATTTTTCGCCTGCCTCCAGATCTCCATAAAGATTTCCTGCAGGAGATCGTCGGCCTCGGTTTCGTTGTGGAGGACGCGCAGGATCAGCGCCTTGAGGATGCCACTGTAGCGGTCGTATAGCTGGGAGAGCGCTTCGGCGTCTTCTGCTTGGAGGCCGCGCATCAACTCAAGATCGCTCGGCCCGCCCCCGGGCGGCGCGGGAGTGACGGCCACCGGCTGCATCGCTTCACCCTCGGCCTCAACGGTCTGACGGACTTTGTATGGCATTCAGAGATCCGAGTTCGTTTGAATTGAACCTCGATGTTTAATCCGCATGGCAGCCGCAGTCCAATCGTTTCGCCGCGCTCGTTGCAATCCTCTTGACCTAACTGCGCCGCTGCTCCTACCCTCCGCACCTGTCGTTACCAACCCAAACTGCTATGAAATTGACTACCTCTGTCGTCGCACTGGCTGCATTGATGTTGAGCGTTCCGCTGCTCGCGCAGGAAGAATCCCCAGCAGCTGTTTCGGAGGAAACCCCTGCAACTCCAACTGCCGAAAGCCCCGCGCCTACACCGTCGCCAACGGCTGAAACCAAAGCGAGCGTTCCCACCACAACTGCTGCCGAGCAGTCAGCGGCGCCAGCAAATGCCGAAGCCGCAACGGAGAAAACGGCTCCGGAAAAGAAAGCGTCGTCAGCCGCAGCGGCGACCACCTCGCCGGCCGGCAGCCGCATTGAAGGACGGCGAGAACCGCTGGGCCGCAGCCATCGGTAAACACGATACCGCAGGCGTCGAAGCCCTGATCGCTCCCGATTACATTGGGGTAAACCCGAAAGGCAAAGTCCAAAACCGGCGCGGAGTTTTGAACGAGGTCAAGGGCGACAAAGACACCTACACCTCGAACAAAAATGAAAAGATGGACGTGCGGATGTTTGGATCTGGCATCGGTGTTGTCGCCGGGACATATCGCGAAAAGGGCACGAGTAAGGACGGGAAAGCTTTCGATCGCACCTATCGGTTCACCGACACCTGGATGGAGCGCGGCGGTCAATGGCAATGCATCGCCAGCCAAGTGACGCTGGTCACGCAAAAATAGCGTCTTTGCTGCTGCGCACAGCCAGCGGTTGGTATTTCGTTTGATCGACAATGCGCCAATTGCGCGGCGCGAGTTGTGCGTCAAAGGTTAGCCCATGACGCAAGATGGGAGCCACAGGATGCGGGATCCGCTCTGGTTCAAGGACGCGATCATCTATGAGCTGCACGTCAAAACGTTTTACGACAGCGATGGTGACGGCGTCGGCGATTTCCGCGGTCTGATTGAGAAGCTCGATTATCTGCGCGAGCTCGGCGTCACGACCGTGTGGCTGCTGCCGTTTTATCCGTCCCCGCTGCGCGATGACGGCTACGACATCGCCGATTATTTTGATGTTAATCCAAGCTACGGCACGCTTGAGGATTTCCGTGCGTTTCTCGATGCCGCGCACGCGCGCGGGCTGCGCGTCATCACCGAGCTCGTCATCAATCACACCTCCGACCAGAACCTCTGGTTCCAAAAATCGCGTCGCGCCGCCGCTGTAGCCGGGGTCGCCGACCCCGGCCGCGCAAGATCGACAACTTCATCCGAGGTCGACGACCTCGGCTACAGAGACTTCTACGTCTGGAGCGATACGCCGGAAAAATTCAAGGAGGCGCGAATCATCTTCAAAGATTTCGAGACTTCGAACTGGAGTTGGGACCCGGTCGCGAAAGCGTATTATTGGCACCGGTTCTATTCGCACCAGCCGGATTTGAACTTCGATAATCCCGCGGTGCATGACGCCGTCGAGAAGGTCTGCGATTTCTGGCTGTCGATCGGCGTGGACGGCTTGCGACTCGACGCCGTGCCGTATCTCTACGAGCGCGAGGGGACCAACTGCGAAAATCTTCCCGAGACGCACGTTTACCTGAAAAAACTGCGCGCACATGTCGATGAAAAATTCCCCGGTCGCATTTTGCTCGCCGAAGCGAACCAGTGGCCGGAGGACGCGGTCGCGTATTTCGGCAACGGCGACGAATCGCACATGAGTTTCCATTTCCCGCTCATGCCGCGGATGTTCATGGCGCTGCAGATGGAGGACCGCTTCCCGATCATCGACATTCTCGACCAGACGCCGCCGATTCCGGACAACTGCCAGTGGGCGATGTTCCTGCGCAACCACGACGAGCTCACGCTCGAGATGGTGACCGACGAGGAGCGCGATTACATGTGGCGCGTTTATGCGACCGATCCGAGCGCGCGCATCAATCTCGGCATCCGACGGCGTCTCGCGCCGTTGCTCGCCAACAGCCGCCGCAAAATGGAATTGCTTAACACGCTGCTCTTCTCTATGCCGGGCACGCCGATCCTTTACTACGGCGATGAAATCGGCATGGGCGACAACATTTACCTCGGCGATCGCAACGGTTGCCGCACGCCGATGCAGTGGAGCCCGGACCGCAACGCCGGTTTTTCCAAAGCCAATCCGCAGAAACTCCATCTGCCGGTCATCATCGACCCCGAGTATCACTTCGAAGCCGTCAACGTCGAAAACCAGCAAAAGAATTTCTCTTCGATGCTGTGGTGGATGCGGCGCGTCATCGCGATGCGGAAAAATTTCAAGGCGTTCTCGCGCGGCTCGCTCGAATTTCTGCATCCCGACAACGCCAAAGTGCTGGCGTTTCTGCGGCGTTGCGAAAATGAAACGATCGTCGTGGTGGTAAACCTTTCCCGGTTTGCGCAGGCGGTGCGGCTCGATCTCTCGCGCTTTAACGGCTGTGTTCCAGTCGAAGTCTTCAGCCGCAATCGTTTCCCTTCGATCAAAAAATCGCCGTATGTCCTCACGCTCGGGCCGCATTCGCATTATTGGTTCGTGCTTCAGCCGCAGGCAGAGAGCCGGCGCGCGTCGAAAAAACGCAGCGTTCCGACGCTCTATGCGCCGGCTAATTTGGAGACGCTGCTCGCGGATGGAGAGCGCGCGCGGATCGAAACCGACGTTTTGCCGCGGTTTATCGGCAACTGCCGCTGGTTTGGTTCAAAGGCGAGAACACTGCGTCAGATGCGGGTGCACGAGCAATCGACCATCGCGAGCGGACCGGACGCGGCGCAGTTTTGGTTCGTCGAAGTAAGCTACCTCGATGGGCCGGATGAGATCTACGCCGTGCCGGTAAAGATCGCGGCCGGCGACGCTGCCCGCGCAATCGCGCAGAGCGCACCGCACGCGATCATCGCCCGGTTCGAAGGCAGCGAGGAAACTGTCCTCTTTGACGCCGTCTGGGATGCCGGGTTCCGCGAACAAATTTTCCGGCTCATGTTAGATCGACAACATGCGACGGGAAAAAATGGCCAGCTTATTGGCACCGTGAGCCCGACGTTTGCGCCTGCCGTCGAAACGATTCCCAGCTCGAACGTGATCGGCGGCGAGCAGAGCAATTCGTCCATGCTCTTCGAGAACAAATTTTTCCTGAAGCTATATCGCAAACTCGAGGAAGGCGTGAATCCTGACGTCGAAATCACCCGGTTCCTGACCGAGCGCGCTCAGTTTCCAAACGTACCGGCGTTCGCCGGAACGATCGAGTATCGCCGCGACAAAGCCGAACCGAGCGTAGTTTGCGCGCTGCAATCAGCGGTTGCCGCCGAGGCAGATGCCTGGACGCTCACCCTCGATGCCGTCGGGCGCTATTACGAACGCGTTCTTGCCCGAAAAGCTGACCTGCAAGATCAAACCGCGTTGCCGGGGACGCTGTTCGATGACTGCGTCGGCGGCGTGTATCCCGAGAAAGCGAAGTTGTTAGGCCAACGCACGGCGGAAATGCACCGCGCGCTCGCCTCCGCGCCCGACGTCCCCGCATTCGCACCCGAACCGTTCAACGCCATGACGCAGCGCTCGGTTTACCAAAGTATGCGCGCGCTGCTTCGGCGCGTGTTCGCCCTCCTGGAGAAAAAGATCGACAATCTGCCGGAAAACTTTCGCGCTGAAGCGAAAGCAATCCTCGCCGCGGACACAGAGATTCTCGCGCGCGAAAAAGGTCTGCTCGATCGTAAAACCAATGCCGCCAAAATTCGCATTCACGGCGATTATCATCTCGGCCAAATCCTTTGGACGGGAAAAGATTTCGTCATTCTCGATTTTGAAGGCGAACCGGCGCGGCCGTTGAGCGATCGTAAGCTGAAGCGCTCGCCGCTGCGCGATGTCGCCGGCATGATGCGTTCCTTTCAGTACGCCGCCTACAGCGCGCTCTGGCAGCCGGCCATGCGGGCCGAAGACGTGCCGTTCCTCGAACGTTGGGCCGATCTCTGGTATCGCCAGATGAGCAGCGTCTTTCTGCAAAGTTATCTCGCCACCACCGCCGAAGCGGCCTTCGTCCCGCAAAATTCCGACGATCTCCAGGTCATGCTCGAAGCGTACCTGCTCGACAAAGCCGTCTACGAGATCGGCTACGAACTCAACAACCGCCCCGATTGGGTCGTTATCCCGATTCGCGGCATCAAGCACATTTTGAAATCCGCTTGAAAAATGATCCACAGATTTCGCAGATTTTCGCAGATTACTCAGGCGACTTTGCTTTAATCTGTGCAAATCTGCGTAATCTGTGGATCAAACCTATGAACCAATATCTCGACAATCTCGACAATGACATCGCGGAGAAACATCTGTTGAAGCATCCGTTTTATTTGGCGTGGACGAGAGGAGAGCTCAGCAGAGAAGCGCTGAGAGATTATGCGGAGCAGTACTATCATCACGTCGCGGCGTTCCCCACATATCTCTCGGCCGTCCACGCGAAATGCGATGATCAGCCGACGCGCAAACAACTCCTTGCCAATTTGATCGACGAAGAAGCGGGTTCGCCGAATCATCCCGAGCTTTGGAAACAGTTCGCGAACGCGCTTGGCGTCGACGATCTCGATCTTGCAACCACAGACGAACAGCGCGGCAGGATTGGCTGCGCTCTACGCCTACGAAAGTCAGATCCCGGCGATCTGCGAATCAAAGATCGACGGCTTGAAAAAGCATTACGGCTTCACCGATCCGAAAGCATACGAATACTTCAGCGTCCACCTTGAAGCCGATCGCGAACACTCGGCCGCTGAGCGCAAACTGCTGAGCGCGTACGTCAACAATCACAACATCGACAACGTGCGCGCGTCGGTCCGCCGCGTGCTCGACGCGCTTTGGGAAATGCTCTCGGGCGTTTGCCGCCGGCACGCGATCGCGTGCTGAGCAACTGTAGCGGCGCTCTTTGAGCGTCGGACAAAATAGTGCGGCGGTCATAGACCGCCGCTACAGAACCGCGTATCGTCATCGGCCATGCAGGAACAGGTTTTAGCTGGAAAAACTGGCGTCGTCTTCGGCGTGGCGAACAAGCGCAGCATCGCCTGGGCAATCGCGAAAGCTTGGGCCGCGGCCGGTGCCAAATTGATTTTCAATTATCAGGGGGAGCGATTGAAGGAAAACGTCGAGGAATTAACGGCCGAG
>QHPZ01000222.1 GCA_003219225.1 Verrucomicrobiota bacterium
CGGCTCCTCCCGAAAATGAACTGGTGCGGATCGAGCCGGCCAAAGCGGTTCAAACACTCTCGCCCCCGGCGATCGCGCAAGCAGGCAAGAAAGGCGCCAAGCCGACCGCGACGCCGAAAGGCGCAAAGTTCGCAAAGAAGCAAAAAACCGCTCCATCACCTGTCGCGTCGCCGACCGTATCTGCGCCGCGCGCGATTGCGATGGGAACACCGGTCGCGACTGCGACGCCGATGGCGCTGGCGGCGTTATCACCAGCCAAGCCGATCCCGACAGCGGTTCCGGTCGTCTCAGCGTCGCCGGCGGTTGCGGCCGCCTCCGCCACGCCCGCTCCAACCGCGCAGCCGTTGACGCCCGGGCAAGCACCGCCCACTGATGCCTCAGGATTGGCGCTGGCTTCGACGGCTGGCGGCGGCAATTGGAAAACTTATCCGACGGGAAAAATGCCCATCGGTCGGCTCATCAACACCGGCGACTTGCGCGATATGGCTGATCGCGGCCTCGGCGGCGAACGCATCTATTTGCGCGGGCAGTTCGTCGTCAATTTCACCGATGCAAACCGCGCCGTGCTGCGCCCGCGCACAAAATTGACCGACAAAGTCTTGCATTTCGGCTCGGGCCCAAACACGCGCATCATCGTGGAATTTCCCGCCGGATACACTCCGCCGGCGCAAGGCTCGGTCGTGACTCGCGATGAAGCGCGCCCCTACGAAATCACCGAGATCCGCAAGGACCAGGACGGTCAGCTCAACATCTTCGCGCGCGAGATCATGCAGTAGCACCGTGGCGGCACCTACTCCCCTTTTGTCTGCAGCACGACTTTGCCGTTGCCGATTTCGAATCGCTCCAGGTTGTTCTGGCGCGACCAATCGGAAATGTAACCGTGCAGCGACCACGATCGATACTGCCACCGCAGCACTTCTTCGCCGACCGGCTGGCCGTTCACAGTGATTTGGGTGACTCGCGCTTCGGCTGGATCGCCGTTCGGCGCCGGTTGCACTGTGCACTCGGCATTGAGATAATGGCCGCGCAGCCATACGAAATCATCGAGCGGAACGCTCATCCGCAAATGACCCGTCCCGTCCTCAATCGACACCTGCGCCTTGCCGCGCAACGTCGGCTCAGACGCGATCAGCGCGTTGATATCGTCGGCCGTTAACTCGATGCGCGCGGGTTGATGCGCGCGGGCCGCGCGCTCAAACGCGTCCCAGCGCGCGCGTGCGTCCTGCTGGCCCTGCGGCCCGGGCGTAGCTGCGGGCAGAGAGGCGCGCGTCGTTGGAAAATATTCGGCGCGTAGATAGCGGACCGCGAGATAACTGCCGCCGATAAATGCGATACAGAGAAGAACAGTAAACGCGATGAGGATGAGACACCCCTTCGCGAAGCAACCGAGTCCCTTCTGTGGCGGCGGCGGCTCGATCCATGTTTGGTTGGTCATTGCAACTTATCGCTGTCGATCTTCGCTTGCGCGTCCATCAGCTTGTCGTAGAGCGCGCGCAGTCCGTCCGAGAGCGTGCGCGTGCCCGCGATCATCGGCATGAAGTTGGTGTCTCCGTTCCAACGCGGCACGATATGGATGTGCAAGTGATCGGGCACGCCCGCGCCCGCGCATTCCCCCAAGTTCAGGCCGATGTTGAATCCCTGCGCCTTGGTGGCCGCAGACAACAGCGCTTGGCCGTGCACAACCAAACCCCAGAGCTCGACAATCTCGTTCTCACCTAACAGAGAGAGGTCGCTGGTTTTGCGATATGGCACCGCCATGAGATGACCGACCGCGTAGGGATAACGGTTCATCATCAAAAAAGCGGTCTTCCGTCGCGTGAGCACCAAATGCGCGGCATCGTCGCTCGCCTGCGCCGCTTCCGTCAGGAAATTGCGGTTGCGCGGTTCCTTCTCGAAATACTCCACCCGCCACGGGCACCAAAGCGTCTCAATTTGCTTTTTCGGGAATTCGTTCATTGGCAGTTCATCTGTAGCGGCGCTACATGACGCTCGCAATAAGCTTGTCAGCGGGTAATCAGGACGTAACCCATCTCGCTCTCGCCTCTGCGTTCGGCCGGGCGCAATTCAGAAAGCGCTGCATCGTGCAGTTGTCGCATCAGTTCGGGTGCTTCTTCCCCTGGCGCAACCAGCGCGTCGAACTCCGCCCGGTTCCATTTTGTTATGGCTTCGTCAGCTCGAACAAAACGCGGTCGATCAAGATAAAGCAGCAGGCCTTCATCTTCGGACCGAACCGCTTCCAGTCGCCAATGATGGGCCGCGGCTGCTTCGCGAACGTCGCGGCCAAACTCGACCAGCGCATCGCGATGTCCGCGGTATCCGGAGAGGACTTTAAAAATCGAATAGCTGCCCGTAAACAAGATCGACAATAACAGCGCAACCGCAATCCAACGAGAAACACGCTCACGCCAATCTTCCGCCGCCGCGATGTTTCCAATCTGCGCCGCGAGTAACAAACAAAGCGGCGGGATGATCGGGAAAATGCGATCGACCCGCTTGGACGGAATGAGCGACATCACCAGCAATCCGCCGAACACCCAGCAAATCAGCCACCACGCTTCCGGCCGCATCTCGCGCAACGCCGCGCGCACCTTCCATTGGCAAGCGCGAAGATCGACAATCGCCAGCGCCAGCATCAGCACGCTCCAGGGAAAAAACTTGTGGAGCAGATGCGGCACGTAAAAAAAGAACTGTTTCGGTTGATGCACGGTTGTGCCGAAGCGGCCGATGAATTCGCGCATCACCACTTGATCAAAGAACGCGGGCTGGAAAATGATTCCGCCGAGGACCCACAGCAGAAATACACCCAACGAGGCAAGCCACGGCCACCAACCGCATCCACGCACGGCAGCGCGCGGAGTTTTGCGAATCGACAAAACGAAGAGGAGAACGCCAGGCAAAATAAAAGCGTAAACGATCGGACCTTTGATCAGCATTGCCGCCGTCAGAAGAAAAAAGAGCCAACGGCGATCGCGCGTAGTCCAGCCGCGCCGCTCGCGCGCGTGTCTCCAGATTTGCAAGCCGATGAGAAAAATTACAAGCGCCAGGGGCATATCCGTGCGCACAAGTGTGGCCAGCCGCGGCGTCAGCAGATTAAAAGCAAACGCACTCAGCGCGATGAGACCGGCAACCGAGCCGTAGACCGAGCTTGCCGCGCGAAAAAGCACGATCGACAACCCAATGGCCGCGAGAAACGACGGCAGCCGCCACGCGACATCCCATGAGCGTGTCAGCGCGAAAATGCCCGCCGAAACCCAGCCGACCAGTGGCGGCTTGGTCGCGACGCGCTCGTGCGGGGTTTGCTGATAGAACCAGCGCCCTTCCTTCACCATCTGAAAGGAAGTGAACGCCTGTTTGGCTTGATCGTAATTGTCGAGCTGCCAGGGCAGATTCGCGATCGCGAAGAATGCGATGAGCAGCGCGGCAACAATCCACATAGCACGATTGTGCCGCAGAATTGTTTGCGGTGACCACTCAAGCAAGTTCATCGAGAATCGCTTTCGCCGCCCGCTCGCTCGCTCCGCCTGCGCCGAGGCTCGCGATGACCGCGTCGAAGTTGGAAATCATCCGGTCACGCGCGGTCTTGTCATTGAGCAAACGCAACACGGCCTGCGCGATCGCACGTGGCCGGGCGCGATGCTGGATAAATTCCGGGACCACCTCCCGGCCGGCGATCACATTCGGCATGCCGAGGTATTTCACGGAGACGACGAGCCGCGCCGCGAGATAGGTCGGACACGCGACCTTATAAACAAGAACAAACGCTAACCTAAAGTGTGCCGCTTCCAGTGTTGCGCTTCCCGAAGCAATGATTCCGACAGACGCGCGCTGCATCAGCTCGGCCGTTTCGCCAGTTTTGATCGTGGCATCGACATCTTGCCGATGCCACATCTCTTTCATCGTGGCGGCGAGCTTGGGAGACGCGGCGGCGGTTTCGAAACGCAAATCAGGTTTTACTTTGCGAAGGTCCCGCGCCGTCTCAATCAGCACGGGAAATATCTTGCGCACCTCGCGTAAACGGCTTCCGGGCAAAAGTGCGATCAGGTTCGGATCGCGTTCGATGTCGATCTTGCGTTCCCGCAGTCGGTCGATCATTGGATGCCCGACGAAGACCGCGCGCAATCCCGCTTCGCGATAGAGCTCAGGCTCAAACGGAAAAATGCAGAGCATCAGGTCGATCCAGCGCGCGATCTTTGTGATCCGGCCGCGGTTCCAAGCCCAGACCTGCGGACTGATGTAATAGATAATCTTGCGCGCACGTTTTTTTCCATGCAACGCGCACGCGAGCCGCAAATTGAATCCGGGATAATCGATCAGCACGACCGCATCCGGTTTGCTTTGCGTGATTTCAGCGAGGGTATCGGCAAATTGTTTTCGAAAATAGCCGTAGTGTTTGACCACTTCCCAGAGGCCGAGCACGCCGGACTTATCGATCCAGTTATTGAACGGCGCGCCGGCGACAGCTTTCATCTGCGGCCCGCCGCGGCCGAGAAACTTAAGATCGACATTCGAACGTCGCAGCGCCTTCATGAGCGCGGCGCCGTGATTATCCGCGCTCGCCTCGCCGGCAACGAAATACAGCCTCATAATGACGAAATCCGAATGACGAATGACGAAACAAATCCGAATGACGAAACCCAAAAGAGCGCGCGACACGCGTCTCAGGAATTCGTCATTCGTGCTTCGTCATTCCTTCGTCATTCGTCATTCGTGCTTCGTCATTCGCTTTGTGATTTCCACGGCCAACTCCAGCGCCGCCGTTGCTTGAAACCCTGAAACCCGCGGCTCGCGCCCAGAGCTCGCGCATTCGATAAAGGACGCGAGCTGGCTCTTGAGCGGCTCTTCGCGCTCGATCGGCACTTTGTCACGCGTGATCCGGCCGCTTTCACGTCGATAAATTTCGCCACTCTGTTTTTCGTAATCGAGCGAGAGGTAGGCGTCTTCCTGAAACACGCGAATCTTGCGCATCCGTTCCGGGCTGATCCGGCTCGAGGTCACGTTCGCGATGCAGCCGTTTTCAAATCGCAGCCGCGCATTGGCGATATCTTCGCCGCGGCTCAACACCGGCACACCGACGGCGTCGATGCTTTCCACGGGCGAGCGCACGAGATGTAAAATGATCTCCAGATCGTGGATCATGAGATCGAGGACCACGCCGATGTCGGTGCTGCGATCGGGATACGGCGAGAGTCGATGCGCTTCGATGAAACGTGGATGGGTCAGACGCGCCTCGAGCGCGCTCAAGACCGGATTGAAGCGCTCGACGTGGCCGACCTGCAAGATCACTCCATGTTGCGCTGCTAACTCAGCCAGTTGGGTGGCATGCGACGTGTTGTCAGTGATCGGCTTCTCGACGAGCACGTGTTTGCCGCGTTGCAGAAGCGCACGCGCAACCTCGTGATGGGTGTTGGTCGGAGTCGCAACCGACGCGGCATCGACTGAGTCGATGAACTCGGCGAGAGATTTCGCCGCCGGCACGCGATGCTTTTTCGAAATCGCATTCGCCCTTGCAAGATCGACATCGTAGATCGCGGTGAACTCGGCGGCGGGAATTTCGGCGTAAAGCCGGGCGTGATTGTTCCCGATATGACCGACACCAACGACGCCCACGCGAAGCTTCTTCATCCGGCAACGTTCTTCACGAACCATTCATAGGTGCGGGCAATGCCCTCACGGAGTGGAATGGTCGGCTGCCAGCCGAGATTTTTAAGTCGCGTAACATCGAGAAGTTTGCGCGGCGTGCCGTCGGGTTTGGTCGTGTCCCAACTCAGTTCGCCGTTGAAGCCGATCACCTCGCAAATGAGCTCGGCCAACTCGCGGATGGCGATGTCTTCGCCACAACCGACGTTGATGATCTCGGGCGAATCGTAGGTCTCGAGAAGAAACAGGCAGGCGCGCGCCGCATCATCGACATGGAGAAATTCGCGGCGCGGTTTGCCGGTGCCCCAGACGACAAGCTGGCGCGCCCCACTCTTTTTTGCTTCGTGCGCTTTCCGCAAGAGCGCGGCCAAAACGTGCGAGGTTTCGAGATCGAAATTATCGTTAGGCCCGTAGAGGTTTGTCGGCATGGCGGAAATAAAATTCGCGCCGTATTCGCGCGAAAACGCCTGACAAAGTTTGATCCCGGCGATCTTCGCCACGGCATAAGCTTCGTTCGTGGGCTCGAGCGGGCCGGTCAGTAGCGCGGTTTCAGGGATCGGTTGCGGCGCAAACTTCGGATAAATGCAGGAGCTGCCGAGAAAAAGAAGCTTGCGCACACCGATCTCGTGCGCGGCTTCGATGACATTGTTTTGGATACGCAAATTATCGAGGAGAAATTCGACCGGAAAATCGCTGTTTGCCTTGATGCCGCCCACTTTGGCGGCCGCGAAAATCACGGCATCAGGCCGCTCTTGCCGAAAAAATCCGCGCACGGCGTGCTCATCGGTGAGATCGAGCTCCGAACGATCGCGCGTCGGCAGGTTCGAAAATCCTTCCGCTTCGAGGCGCCGAAGCAGTGCGCTGCCGACCATGCCGCGATGGCCGGCCACAAAAATTTTGTCCGATTTGTCCATGCTGAAATGCCCTTCGGCCTGTTTAGCATTTTCTTTTTTGCGCGTTTACGCAATCCTCACCTTCGTGCCGAAACGATCGCGCCTCGCCGTCCATAAGACCTACAAACTTTTCATCGGCGGCAAATTCGTGCGCG
Source organism: Verrucomicrobiota bacterium (assembly GCA_003219225.1). Classification (GTDB taxonomy): domain Bacteria; phylum Verrucomicrobiota; class Verrucomicrobiia; order Chthoniobacterales; family UBA10450; genus AV17. Next base: position 6,686 of record QHPZ01000222.1, read on the forward strand.
GCGAGAACGGCCGGGTGTTGCCGGCGCGGGGTGGCAATGGCGCCGTGCTCGCGAACTTTTGCCGGGCATCGAAAAAAGATTTTCGTGACGCGGTCGTGGCGGCGCGGGCGGCGTTTCCGAACTGGTCGAAGCAAAGCGCATATCTGCGCGGCCAGATCCTGTATCGCGCCGCCGAAATGCTCGAGATGCGCCGGAGCGAGTTGCAAAAGGAACTGGCGCGCACCAATGGCGCTGCGACATCGAGATCAGCACGCGAGACCACGCTCGCGATCGATCGGCTCGTCCATTACGCCGGTTGGACCGACAAGTTCACCCAGATCTTCGGCACCGTGAATCCGGTCGCCACTTCCCATTTCAATTTCACAATCCCCGAGCCGACCGGCGTAGTGGTTGTCCTTTGTCCGGACGAGCCGGCGCTGCTCGGTTTCGTCTCGCTCGTTGTGCCGGTGATTTTGAGCGGCAACTGCGCCGTGGTGCTCGCCTCGACCAACAAGCCGCTGCCGGCGCTGACGTTTGCCGAAATTGTCGCGACGAGCGATCTGCCGCCGGGCGTCGTCAACGTGCTCGCGGGCGAGCGGGTCGAGCTTGCGCCGCAGATCGCCGCTCACATGGACGTGAACGCAATTGTCGATGCCACAGGCGACGCAAAGCTCAGCCGACAATTGCAGCAAGGTGGCGAGCTCAACGTCAAACGCTACGTCCGCCGCGACCTCGCGCCCGCCGAGTGGCACGGCCGTGCAGCGGAAAATCCATATTGGATCGCCGATACGCTCGAGATGAAGACGGCCTGGCATCCAATCGGTTTGTAGAATTTTTCCTGGGGCAGAAGCGCATTGGACGTACGCGTCCATATTGCTCTGACTGTCGGATCTTGCACCCGCCGGCCTTGACGTAGTGAGCGCTCAAACTTACAGTGACAACGTAGTCCGCGCCGGCAGGAGTGGGAAGCGATGTCCCACTCCTTTTGGTCTGCGGGCTCGATGTTTTTTATGAACGCCGAATTCATAACCATGCTCGACTACCTGGAGCGGGAGCGCGGGATTAAACGCGAGATCCTGCTCGAGGCCGTCTCCAGCGCGCTGCTCTCGGCTTCGAAGAAAAGCGTCGGCGCCTCGCGCGACCTGCGCATCGACATCAACCCGAAGACCGGCGAGATCCGCGCGCTCGCCAATTTGCTCGTGGTGGACAACGTTCAGAATCCGCAGGACGAGATCGCGCTCACCAAGGCGAGACGAATCAAGCCGGAGGCGAAAGTCGGTGACACAGTGGAAATGGAAGTGACGCCGAAGAATTTTGGCCGCATCGCCGCGCAGACGGCGAAGCAAGCGATGATGCAGCGGATTCGCCAGGTCGAGAAAGAAATGATTTACGAGGAGTTCAAGGACCGGGCCGGTGAGATCGTGAGCGGCACGGTGCGCCGGTTCGATCGTTCCGATGTGATTCTCGATCTGGGCAAGTTTGAAGCCATCATGCCGCAACGGGAACACGTGGTCGTGGAAGATTACAATGTTGGCGACCGCTTGCGCGCCTATGTCGTGGCGGTGGAAAATGGAATACGCGGCCCCGAGATCATCGTCTCGCGCAGCCACCCAAATTTTGTGCGGCGGCTCTTCGAAATGGAAGTGAGCGAGATCGCCGATGGCACAGTCGAGATTCGCGGCATCGCCCGTGAAGCCGGTTACCGGACCAAGATCGCGGTTTGGAGCGGGAACGAAAAAGTCGATCCGGTCGGCGCTTGCGTCGGCATGCGTGGCTCGCGGGTGAAAAACATCGTGCGCGAGCTCAACAACGAAAAGGTCGACATTATCCGGTGGAGCTCCGACCGGAAGGACTTCATCCTCGAAGCGCTCAAACCAGCGAAGGTGAAGAACCTGACTTTTGATCCCGAAAAGAAAAGCGTGCAGATCTCCGTCGATGAAGACCAGCTCTCGCTTGCCATCGGGAAAAAAGGACAGAACGCGCGGCTCACATCGCGACTGACCGGTTGGGAAATCAACATCGACAAAGACACCTCGGCCACGACCGCGGTCGAACAAAAGGTCGCGCAGGCCGCGCAGACGCTCTCCGCCGCGCTGCCGATCAGCGAAGAACAGGCAGTGACGCTGGTAAAATCCGGCTTTACCAACCTGGAAGGTCTACGCGATGCCGACGTGCAGGATTTAATCGACATCCTTGGTGTGGAAGAAGCCAAGGCGAGCGAGATTCACGAGGCGGTTCAGAAACAAGGTGATGAAGAAAAGATTGGCTCAGCCCAAAGCGCTTGAGCCATGAAAGCGTCGAACAGCAATGCCAACCAAAACGACAAAAAAGCCTGCTGCGCGCAAAACGAGCGCGTCGAAAGCAGCCAAGGCACCAGCTGTTCGCAAACCGGCTGCGCCGGCCAAAGATAAGCCGGCGAAAAAAGCCGGCGAAACCAAGCCGCAACGCGCGCCCGCAGCCACTGCGGCTAAAAAGACCGAGGCGCCGCCTTCGCCGCCACCGGCTTCGAAAACGACCACCTCAACATCGCATCACGAAAGCGTATCGTTGATCGACACCAAGCCGACCAAGAAACCGGCGGCCGATGGAGAAGTAAAAAAGAAGACAACAATTCTCCCG
>QHPZ01000223.1 GCA_003219225.1 Verrucomicrobiota bacterium
TCGGAAGGTAATCATCAGGTATTGAGCGAGAATAATCACGGATGTACACAGGCCGGTGAGCAGGCAATGGATTTCCCAGCGGCCGCGTACGAACAAAGGCCTCAAGCCATGCATGATTCCCGCCAGAACAGCGTAAAGCAGTATCGACCAGCCCATTGAAATTTCAACTTTGGTGCCGATCACCTGCACGGTCAGAGCATCGAGCAAAATGCCGGCATAGAGCGCGACCGCCAGCATGAGTGGAAACGGCAACGCTACCGCGCCGTAAAAAACCAGCACTGGCACGATGTAAATGTGCGCGTTGTAGAGCCACGGCAGCGCCGGAATAAAAAACTCCGCGACCTGCGCGACCAGGATCAAAAGCAAGAGCAACAGAAAAAAAATCATTTTTTGCCGGTAACAATGAACACGTCCTCGAGGTGCGTCAGGTCGACCCCCGGCGCTAATTGCGCCTGCCCATCGAGTTCGCGGACGCGAAAAGTTTTCACGGTGCCGACCGGCAGTCCCGAGGGAAAAACTCCGCCCACGCCGGAGGTGTAAACTTTTTGCCCCGGCTTGAGATCGGCTTGTTTGGAAAGAAAATTCAAGTTCAGCGACGGAGCTAGTCCGCCGACGACACGCTCGCCCGAGACGATGCCCTGCTCGCGCGTGCCTTCGATACTGGCCGCGACCTTGCAATTTTCATCGGACACCAGAAGCACGACCGAGATGTTCGCGCCAACGGTGGTGGTCTTTCCGACCAGGCCTTCATCAGTCACGACCGCCATATCAGCCTCCACGCCATCTTCTTTGCCGCGATTGATGCTGATGGTGCGCCACCATGTGGAAGAATCGCGCGCCATCACCACCGCCGGCAGCAACTTGAACACGGAACGCTCGCGATAATTGAGCGCGTGCCGGAGGCGATTGACTTCGCGCTCCACATCGCGCAGCCCCTGGTTGGTCGCGCGCAGCTCGCGATTTTCCACGCGCAACCCCGCGTTTTCTTTCTCCAGTTCCTCCAGCGATTTCAATCCGCTGCGCACAGACGTGATCTGCTTCTGAATTCCCGAACCGCTGCTCAAGAACGGCGCCAGCAATTGGTAAATGCCAGCTTGAAACTTGCGCGTGCTATCCGGACCGAAGCTCAAAAAATATCCAAGGATCGCGCCGAAGATGAGCAGCGCGATGATGCTCGTGCGGCTCATGCCATTGCCGATTTCAAATTGAAAATTGCAAATTGCCGCTCGCGATGCGAGCCAGCAATGCCCCCATGGCCCAGTCCACAATCTGCAATTTGCAATCTACAATCTGAAATTTCGTTAGCGCCACTGGCGATCTGCCGAAGCCACCTGACGCAAGAATTTAAGTTCATTGAGACATTTGCCCGTTCCTTCGGCGACCGCGCTGAGCGGGTCCTCCGCCACATGGACAGGCAAACCAGTCTCCTCGCTCAACAGCTTGTCGAATCCGCGCAGGAGCGCGCCGCCGCCGGCGAGCACGAGCCCGCGATCCACCAGATCGGCGGAAAGTTCCGGCGGGCAACGCTCGAGTGTGATTCGGACGGAATCGACAATCGTGGAGATGGGCTCAAGCAACGCTTCGCGCACTTCTTGTGAGGTGATCATCAGCGTCTTGGGCAACCCGGCGACGAGATCGCGCCCTTTTACTTCCACGCTTGTTTCCTTCTCGCTCGGATAGGCCGAACCGATCTTGATCTTGATCTCTTCCGCCGTGCGCTCGCCGACCATCAAATTGTAGGCGCGCTTCATGTACTGCACGATCGCTTCGTCCAGCTCGTCACCGGCCACGCGCACGCTGCGGCTGAAGACGATTCCGGAAAGTGAAATCAGCGCCACCTCGGTCGTGCCGCCGCCGATGTCGATGATCATGTTGCCGGCCGGATCCTGCACGGGCAGGCCGACTCCGATCGCCGCCGCCATCGGCTCTTCTATTAAGTACACTTCCCGCGCGCCGGCGTGAGTCGCGCTTTCGCGCACCGCCCGCTTCTCCACTTCAGTAATGCCGGACGGCACCGCAATAACCACGCGCGGGCGCGCCCGCATCCGGCGATTGTGAACTTTGTTAATGAAGTGCCGCAGCATCGCCTCGGTCACTTCGAAATCGGCGATCACGCCATCCTTCAACGGTCGCACCGCGACGATGTTCGACGGCGTGCGGCCGAGCATCCGTTTGGCCTCGTCGCCGACCGCCAAGACCTTGTTCGTGCCAGCCTGCACCGCCACCACCGATGGCTCGCGCAACACGATCCCCTGGTCCTTGACGTAAACAAGCGTGTTAGCCGTGCCGAGGTCGATCCCAATGTCGCTCGACAACCAGCCGAAAAGTCCTTGAAACATGAATTACTCTCTCAATCTCGCGCACGATTTTCAGTCTGTCGGCAGCGCTCTGGTCGAACTTCACAGCAAACCCTGCGCCGTAAGCGCGATTCGAACCGGCTGAAAACGCCGTAACATGAAACGAGGCGACGCGACGTCAAGCGGCAATTCCGCCGCGAGCAAAGGAGTGTTGGAGCGCTGGAGTAATGGTTGCTAACACCCCACTACTCCATTACTCCATCACTCCATGTCTGTGTTGATCGCTCCCTCGATTCTTGCCGCTGATTTTTCGCGCCTCGCCGACGAGATCGAGCGTGTCGAACAAGCCGGGGCCGATTGGATCCATTGCGACATCATGGACGGCCATTTTGTCGATAATATTTCGTTCGGGCCGGCGATTGTCGATCTTGTGCACAAACACACCAGCCTCCCGCTCGATGTGCATTTGATGATTGAACATGCCGATCATTACGTGCCGCGATTCGTCGAGGCCGGCGCGACTTCCATTACCGTGCACGTCGAGCCCGAAGCAAAGCACGACGTCGGGAAAACGCTCGACCAAATCCGCGGGGCTGGTTGTCGAGTCGGTTTGACTTTGAATCCCGAGACTTCGTTCGAACTGGTCGAGCCGTTCCTCGACAAGATCGACATGTTGCTTGTGATGACTGTCCACCCAGGCTTCGGTGGTCAGCCCTTCCGCAATGATCAAATGGAAAAAGTCCGGCGCGCCGCTCAATGGAAAAAGTCGGGCGCGCAAAAGATCGACATCGAAGTCGACGGCGGCATCGATCCTGAGACTGCCCGCGTCTCAATCGACAACGGCGCGAATGTCCTCGTCGCCGGCACATCGATTTTTCACGCGCCAAATTACACAGAAGCCATCCGCGCGCTGCGCGGAGACTCGGTCGGCGACTAAGCCGACGGCGCGGTCTCGGCGGCCACGACGGGTCCAGCTTCCTCGGTCGTTTCCGCCATCACTTCGTCGGTTTGGGTGACGCGCACGACTTCTTCGATCGTGGTCCGACCCTGGGCAACACGGCGCCAGCCATCCTGGCGCAATGTTTCCATCCCTTCAGCGATCGCGCATTGTTTGAGCTCACTGCCGTCGCGTTTTTGCATGATGAGTTTGCGCAGCGGCTCGGTCACGAGACAGACTTCGTAAATGGCGGCCCGTCCCTGGTAGCCAGTTTGCCGGCAACCATCGCAGCCGCTGCCGCGTTTGAACACCGTGCCGAGCTCGAGAGGAAAACCGATCTCGGCGAGATAGTCACGCGGGTATTCGACGAATTGGATGCACTCAGGGCAAATCGTCCGGACGAGCCGCTGGGCGATGAACGATTTCACGACCGAGGCGAGCAGGAACGGCTCCACGTCCATGTCGAGCAAACGCGTGATGCCGCCGACCGCGTCGTTCGTATGCAACGTGCTGAAGACGAGGTGCCCGGTCATCGCCGCGCGGATGGCGATGTCGGCGGTCTCGACGTCGCGAATTTCACCGACCATCACGACGTTTGGATCTTGTCGCAAAATGTGGCGCAGCCCTTTGGC
>QHPZ01000224.1 GCA_003219225.1 Verrucomicrobiota bacterium
AACCCGTTCTCGGGCAGCGCATTTTCCCAAAGCTTGCCGCAATCGTGAAACAAAATGCCGGCCATCAAAAGATCGACATTCAGCTGCGGGTATAACGGCGCAATCGCGCGGGCCGTCCGCATCATTTGGGCGGTGTGCTCGACCAGGCCGCCCCGGCGGGCGTGATGATAATTGCGCGCCGCCGCGGTGCGCCGGAAACGATCGCCAAACTCGCTCAGGAACGCGTCACCCAAGATGCGCAAACGCGGATCATGGATTTCATTGACCGTTTTCCGGACAAAATCGAAATCCGCTGACTGTTTCGCGCGCAACTCGGCCGGACCTTGCAGCAGCTCGTTTTTCTCCTGGTCGGTCAGCGGGCGCACCGTCCACTTGCGCGCGTCCATGCCGTACTGGGATTGAAAAAATTCTCCGGTGATCTCGATAAAATCTTCCGGCTTCAATCCGCTGCACGTCTTGTAGGAGGGATGATCGCTCCAGACGCGCAATGTCATCCGGTCGCAGGCATCGGCGAGACCGAGCTTGCAATACGGCTGCTGTTCCCTGGTCAATTCGGCGGCTGACTGCGTCACGTTGCGTCGCACGCCGAATTTCACTGAGCGTCATCAGTTGCATCCGTGTTTACTTTAACGCACGACGGACGGTAATTGCAGCATCAGATTCGGCGCACCGCCGTCGCTGATTGTCGATCTTGCAGAGCTGCTGCTGCTGCTGCTGGCGTTACGCCTAGTCGCTCGCCGTGATCACACCACGGGCGATGCGTGCGCCGGAGTTGCCGGCCGGATCGGTCTTGAAGTCGTCTTCCTTTTCGGGCACCACCACCGATTTGCCGATGATCGAATCGGGGCCCTTCAGGTTCATTTTGAACTCCGATTCCCAATGGACTTTGCCGGACGCGGGGGCTTCGATGTTGCCGAGATCGCCGCTGTGGCGTTCGGCCGTGGAGGGGCCGCCGTGATGTTGATGGGTCGGATTAAAATGGCCGCCGGGGATGAACGTGACCGTGCCGGTAACGTTACTGCCGGACTTCGACTCCAGTTTCGCTGTTGCTTTGATGGTTTCCGGCTCCTGCGCGAACACAGTGAGCGCGCAAAGCATTCCCACCGAAATGATCTGTGTCTTCATCCCCCAACGTACTGCGCTTCCGAATTGTTTTCTTGGATTTTTTTTCGCCTCTAGATAGTCTGGCGATGGGCGGCGGATTAGAAACAACTTCAAACGATGAAAAGTAAACTGATTAACTATCTGATTACCCTCTCCGCTGTCTTTGCACTGCAACCCGCCGCCTACGCCACCTTCCATCTGATGCAGATCGAACAGGTCATCGGCGCCGTCGACGGCGACACGACTGCCCAAGCCATTCAATTACGAATGCGCGCCGCTGCTCAAAATTTTGTCAGCGGTGGTAAACTGGTCGTATTCGACGCGGCTGGCCTAAACCCGATCACGATTCTCGATGTCCCGACGAACGTCACGAATGGACAGGTGGGCGATCGCGTCCTGATCGCGAGTGCAAATTTCCCCAGCCATACCACTCCGCCGGCAATGCCCGACTTCACGATGACGAATCTGATCCCGACGAGCTATTTCGCGGCGGGCAGTCTTATCTGGCAAAACAAGAGCACCGGCGAAATCCTCTGGCGGTTGAGCTGGGGCGGCGCTGCTTACACGGGCCCGACCACCGGCAGCACCACCAATGACGATGACGGCGACTTCGGGCCGCCGTTTCCGAATCCGCTGCCGTCGACTTGCAGCACGGCATTTCTTTTTCAAGGCGCCGCGACCGCGAAGAGTACCACCAACGCCGCCGATTATCTCGCCACGACTGGCAATATCGTCTTTACGAATAATGCCCGTGTCGGTTTCACCATCACTGTGACCCTGCCGACCGTCAGCATCACTGCTCCCGATCCGAGCGCGACCGAAGGCGCGGACAATGGCACATTTCGCATTAAACGCACCGGCGGCTGTACCGGCAACACACTAAGCGTGTTTTTCACCATCAGCGGTACGGCGACCAACGGCGCGGATTACCGGCGGCTTAAGAGCCCAGTCAGCATTCTGGCCGGCCGGACGAGTGTCAACATCGCGGTAAAACCAATCGATGACACCATTCCCGAGCCCGACGAGACAGTCATCCTGACATTATCGCCCAACGCCGGATACACGATTGGTTCGCCCAGCACTGCCACCGTAACAATCCACAGTAACGAGTAAACGCGCTGGTTAGTTGGTGGGGCGAGACTCTGTCGAACCGACAAATTGCGCGCGGAGAATTCGTCGCCGCAGAGTCGCCCTACGGGCAGCTGCGATCCGAATCTAGTCGAGCAAACGCTGCTCGAGGCCGGCGTAGGCATCGACACGGCGATCGCGCAGGAATGGCCAGTGCGTACGATGTCGATCTACCGCCGCCCAGTCGATCTCGGCCAGCACGAGCTCTTCGTGGTCAGCCGAGCCTTTGGCGATGATCTCGCCGTCCGGTCCACAAACGAAGCTTTGGCCCCAAAATTCGATGCCCGCGCCGCCTGCTGGCGCTTCGTGGCCGACGCGGTTTGCGACCGCGATGTAGCAACTATTCGCGATCGCGTGACTGCGCTGGATTGTTTCCCAGGCCGAATGCTGCGCGGCGCCGAACTCTTTTTTCTCGCTTGGATGCCAGCCAATCGCGGTCGGGTAAAAAATGATTTCGGCGCCACGCAACGCCGTCAATCGCGCCGCTTCTGGATACCACTGGTCCCAACAAATGCAGACGCCGATCTTGCCGCGCTGCGTTTCCCACGCTTGGAAGCCGAGGTCACCCGGGCTGAAATAAAACTTCTCGTGATAAAGCGGATCGTCCGGCACGTGCATCTTGCGGTATTTGCCTAACAACTTGCCGTCGACATCGAACACCACGGCGGTGTTGTGATACACACCGGCGCGCCGCTTTTCGAAAAGCGAAGCGATAATGACGACGCCGAGCTCGTGCGCGAGCTTTTCCAGCTCCGATGTCGATCTTCCCGGAATTTCCTCAGCTAAATCGAAATTCCTATGCTCTTCGCTCTGGCAAAAATATTCCGACCGAAACAGCTCCGGCAGACAAACAATCTGTGCGCCTTGCTTCGCCGCATCGCGGATGAAACCGATTGCACGCTGGAAATTCGTCTCCGGTTCCGGGCCGCACTTCATCTGCACAAGCGCGACTTTCGTTTTCTCCGTGGCCATTCAGAAATTAACCACGAAGGACACAAAGATCACGAAGGCCAAAGCGAATTTTTCTTCGTGTTCTTCGTGGTGGGACAATTATTTTACCGAATCGGCCGGCACGATGTCGATCTTCTCGATCGTGAAGCGCTTGCTCGGCTTGCTCATCTCGCCCGTGCTGTTTCTGGTCACCGGCGTGTTGCCGATCTTTTCCAGCACGTCGTCGCCCTTCATCAGTTTGCCGAACGTCGTGTACTGATGATCGAGCCGCGGCTGCGGCGCGAGGCAGATAAAAAATTGCGACCCGGCCGAATCCGGGTCGGGTCCGCGCGCCATCGAAATCACGGCGCGATCATGCGAATGATCATTGAACTCGGCTTTGATTTTGTAACCCGGATCGCCCGTGCCGTAGCTGCTTTCTTTGCTTGCATCTTTGGTGTTTGGGTCCCCGCCCTGAATCATGAATCCCTTCACAATGCGGTGAAAAATCGTGCCGTTGTAAAAACCGGACCGCGCGAGTTTTTTGAAGTTTTCGATCGTGTTGGGCGCCGCGTCATTCCAAAACTCCACTACCATGTCTCCCTCGCTCGTTTTGATCACCGCCACTTCATTCGATGTGTTCACAGTCGTTTTCTCCTCCTTTTTTTCTTCCGCCGCAAAGGCTGCGCTCGCCAACAGTAGAATTGCCAAAGTCCACAACTTCATGCTCACAAGTTACACAAGATCGCGCCGTGTCACGCGGGATGACTAGCGCAGCGGCAGCAACTGCCATTTTATCTGGCCATCGAGCACTTCCACCCACGCTACGCTCGGCGGTGCACCCTGGTTCGCGCGGGTCACGCAGCCTGGATTGAGAAACAAAACGCGGCCGCGCCGTTCATGGCGCGGCACGTGCGTGTGGCCGTGCACGATAACATCGACCTCATCGCTGGAAATTGTTCGCGGCTCCGGCGGGATGTGTTGCAGCCGAAATTTCAATCACGACTGTGACGCGCCGGCCAGTTGCGCGTAATTCTTCCAGAATCCATTCTGTGCACACGTCGCCGATATGCCAGATCTCATCCGCCTCTCGTGCAAGATCGACAATCTTCTCCGGCAATTTGTTGTGGGTGTCGGCGAGGACGAAGATTTTCATCAAAGATCCAAGCACCAACATCCAAGCACCAAAGAAACTTCAAGTCCCAAGCTCCAAGGTACGCGCAAGCGCTGCCAGTGTTTGCATATTGGAATTTGCAGCTTCTCCGGAATTTGGTGCTTAGCTCGTTGCGCAGACTACGTCACGCCGTAGTTTCGAATCGTGTCCTTCAATAAATTCGGCCTTTCGCCGGAAGTCGTGCGCGGCGCGCACGCCATGGGCTTCACCGAACCGACGCCGATCCAGCTCCGCGCATTCCCAATTGTGCTCGCGGGCAAAGATTTGATCGGCACGGCCCAAACCGGCACGGGCAAAACGGCAGCATTCGCGCTGCCGATTCTGACGTTGCTTGGGCATCACGGAAAATTTCGC
>QHPZ01000225.1:0-1370 GCA_003219225.1 Verrucomicrobiota bacterium
GAAACCGGATTCAAGATCGAGCGTTGCAACGGAGTCGGCTGCGCGAACTTCAGGCAAATCGCGATCGTCAATGCGAACGTGGTCAGTTACGCAAATACGGGTCTGAAGCGCAACACGAGTTATAGCTATCGCGTGCGCGCTTACAATTCGTCTGCCAATTCGGCTTATTCAAACACGGCGACAGCCAAAACGCCCCGGAAGTGACGTGGCGTTGGCATCTTGCCAATGAAATCATCGGCTGGAAGCCGATGCCACTTAATCACCAAAAGAAATTTCGACGTCGCGCGCGGTCTGGACCATTTCGCCATTGGGCGGGACGAGGCGCAAACGGTTCACGGCTTCGACGATTGGCACGTGGCGGACCTGATTGTTTTGGTAACTGACCATCGAGCTGTTCCTGAATCAGCAGCCTGGTGTAGCCGACAATGTCGATCTTCACTTCGATCTCCGCTCCGGCTGCAGAATAGTAAACCGCGATCATAAAATTGATCCGATTTTGGCCCGAAACCGGCTCTATTCCGGAACGCTTCTCCGCGCAGGTAAAATACTATGAGAAGATGGAATCGCGCCGCCGCGCGGGTGGCAATTGCAGTGGGGTTGGTGAGTGGAGCCGTGGCCGTTCACGCGCAGAACACCGCGGTCAGGATTAACGTCAATGCCGCGGCCGACCGGCACCCGATTAACTCGAACATTTACGGGGTCGCATACGCGAGCACGGAGGAGCTGAACGACCTCAACGCTCCGTTGAATCGCAACGGCGGCAACAACACGAGCCGATATAACTGGCTGCAGAATGGCGATAATCGCGCGCAGGATTGGTACTTCGAGAGCATCGGCGACGCGAGCGCGGTGGCCGGTGAGCGCGGCGACACTTTCATCGCGGACGCGAAAGCAGCCAACGCAGAAGCAATGCTTACCATCCCGTTGCTCGATTGGGTGGCGAAACTCGGCAGTAACCGAAGCAAGCTGGCCAGCTTTTCGATCGCCAAATACGGCCCACAGACCGGAAACGATTGGCAATGGTTTCCGGACGCGGGAAACGGGATTTGGACTAGCGGACAATACGTCGTCGGAAATGATCCAAACGACGCCAACGTTCCTTCGAGCTCGGCGTTTCAGCAGGCTTGGGTGCAACACCTGATCAGCCAGTGGGGCACGAACGCGAGCGGCGGCCTGCGCTATTACATCCTCGATAACGAGCCAAGCATCTGGCATTCGACCCATCGCGATGTGCAGCCGACCGGCGTCACGATGGACCAGATGTTGGCGAAGGTTTTGGATTACGCCGGAATGATCAAGAACAACGACGCGAGCGCGCTGGTCATCGGTCCGGAGGAATGGGGCTGGAGCGGATATTTTTACAGCGGCTA
>QHPZ01000225.1:1611-3026 GCA_003219225.1 Verrucomicrobiota bacterium
TCACCAAAACGAACTCAGCAGCGGCCGGCGCTTGATCGACATCTTCACCGTCCATTATTACCCGCAAGGCGGCGAGTTCAGCGACGATGTGTCAAGGGCGATGCAGCTGCGGCGGAACCGGTCTACGCGCTCACTCTGGGATCCGAACTACCGCGATGAAACGTGGATCAACGATTACGTGCAATTGATTCCGCGGCTGAAATCGTGGGTGAGCGCCTATTATCCCGGCACACTCACTGGAATCACCGAATACAATTGGGGCGCGGAATGGCACATCAATGGCGCGACGACGCAGGCCGACATCTACGGCATCTTCGGCCGGGAAAATGTCGATCTGGCCGCGCGCTGGTCCACACCGGACCCGAGCACACCGACTTACAAGGCGATGAAGATGTATCGCAATTACGACGGCAACAAATCGACGTTCGGTGACACGAATGTGCGAACGACCGTTCCGAATCCGGACAGGCTGTCCGGCTTCTCAGCTGTCCGCTCGAGCGATGGCGCGCTGACCGTAATGGTGATTGCCAAAGCTTCCGGCAGCACGCCGGTGACGATCAACGTTGCCAACTATACGCACCCGAGCACGGCGCAAGCCTGGCAGCTCACGAGTGCGAACGCGATCACGCGGCTGAGCGACATCAGCTTCGTGGGTAATGCGCTTAATGTGACGGTGCCGCCGCAGAGTGTGACATTGTTCGTCATTTCCGCGGCAGGTCTGGCTCCGACGCGCACGCTCGCACCGAGGCCAACGTCCAGCGCCACGACCGCGTCGAGCGTTCTTAAGAACAGTTCGTCGCAAATCAGTCTGACTTGGGTCGACAACTCCACGACGGAGGACGGCTTCAACGTTCAGCGCTGCAGTGGCGCTGGCTGCACGAACTTTACCGAGATCGCGACAGTCGGTGCGAACGTAACCGCGTACGTGGACACCGGGCTCGCGCCGAACACGTTCTACCGCTATCGGGTGCGGGCTTACAGCGGCGCCCTGAATTCGGCGTACTCAAATATCGTCCGGGCGAAAACGGCAAACCACTAAATCGACAATTAATCTCCGAAGGAAATTTCGACGTCGCGGGCGGTCTGCACCATTTCGCCGTTAGGCGGGACCAGACGGAGGCGGTTGACCGCTTCGGCGATCGGGACCTGGCGGACTTGATAGTTTTGGTAGCTCACCATCGAGCCGAAGTGGCCTTCGTTCGCGAGTTGCACGGCTTTAACTCCGAAACGCGTGGCTAAAATGCGGTCGAGAACTGTCGGCGCGCCGCCGCGCTGCAGATGGCCGAGCACACAGGAGCGGGTTTCTTTGCCGGTGCGCTTCGCGATCTCGCGCGCCACCACCTCGGCGATGCCGCCGAGACGAAATTCGCCGCCCTCAATGTCGCGTTTGATTTGCTGACCGTCTTTCGGCCGTG
>QHPZ01000225.1:3069-7214 GCA_003219225.1 Verrucomicrobiota bacterium
AATCGAATGGGATCTCCGGGATGAGAATGATGTCGGCGCCGCCGGCGATGCCGCCGTGCAAGGCGATCCAGCCCGCGTGGCGTCCCATCACTTCGACCACCATGACGCGTTTGTGACTTGTGGCGGTGGTGTGCAACCGATCAAGCGCGTCCACAACAACGTCGACGGCGGAATCGAAACCGAATGTCATCGCGGTGGCTTCGAGGTCGTTGTCGATCGTTTTCGGCACGCCGATGCAATTGATCCCCGCTTCCTGCAATTGTTGCGCTGTCACCATCGAGCCATCGCCGCCCACGATGACGAGCGCTTTCACGTGCAGCTCGTCGAGAATTTTTTTGGCGTCAGCGATCACGTTGGCGGGAACGATCGTACGATCGCCGCCGCCGATCTTGGAAACAAAATGGCCGCGGTTGGTCGTGCCAATGATGGTGCCGCCGAGGGCCATGATTCCTTCGGCGCTCTTGTGATCGAGAATGCAATAATCGCCAGGCGGCAGGAGCCCTTCGAAGCCGTCTTTAAAACCGACGACTTCCCAGCCCAGTTTTTCCGAGGCAAGGACGACCCCGCGCAGAACCGCATTGAGTCCAGGGCAATCGCCGCCGCTCGTCAGTACGCCGATGCGCGGTTTCATTCTTGGCGAACCAATCTCAGAGCAACTTCTTCGGATCGACGAGTCGGCCGGCGGCGGCCCACTGGTCATAAAGCTGCCAGCCGCGATCAATGAGCGCGGCACCTTCGGCGAATCGATTCGTGCTGCCGAGCACTACAATGAGCAAATGCCGGGGATAAACCGCCGTCTGCGCGCCTTCCCTCACGATCTCTGACTCGCGATTGGCCGAGAGAATCAAACAATCGCCGGCGCGCGCGGTGCGGCCGGTTTTGACGCCGTCAACACCGCGGCTGCCGAGCAGTTCGTTCGTGTTACGCAACAAGTAAGCCATTTTGCGCGAGCCGCGCTGGAAGCTGATCTGCCGTTCCTTCTGCGAGACATAAAAACGAAAGCTGGCCCGGTTCATTGCGTAGCGCGTCAAGCGCGCCATGTCCTCGGCGGCGGAGTAAGGAAGCGGCTTTACGTTGTCGTCGATCCCGTGCGGGTTAACGAAAAGGGTGCGTTCCATCTTGAGCTGCTTCGCCAGCGCATTCATTTGCGTGACAAACACGCCGACACCGGTCATGAGCTTGCCTGATGAGGCCGCAGGCATGAGCGAGCTGATTGTCGATCCAACGTAATCGGCCAGCGTATAGGCGGCGATGTTGTCGGACTGGACAAGCGCGGCGTAAAGCAAATCGCGCAGCGAGATCGCGTCGCCGGCTTGAAAGCCGATAGTGTTTTCACCAGTGCCGACAAACGCGTCCGGCGATATCACCACCATTTGATTAAGATTGCCCGACTTATGTTCCGCCCAATCCAGCACCACCATCGCGGTCGCGACCTTTGTCAAACTACCGACCTGGCGTTTTTGGCGCCCGTCCTGATCCTGCAACACGTGGCCGGTTTGCGAATCGACGATGATAAATGCCGACGCAAAACCCGAACTCACACTGCCGGCGCATAAGAGAACCGCAGTAAGTGCAATGTGGATCCGATACGAAATTTTCACGGTGAATCTGCGAACGCAGGACGTTAATCAGCGAGGTCGTATTGGCAACCGCTGAGCGTAGCGATGGCGTCAACGGCCAACGCGTCAAAGCGAAATGGGCGACGCTCCGCGAAACGCGCCAACTATTGTTGCAGCGCCGGACTGGAACGCGCGGCGTAACGACTGGGATTGGTGCTCAGCGTCCAGTAAACGCGTTCCGCGGCGTTGCGCAGATCGAAATGCGTCGCTTTGCCGAGTCCGCTGGCGCGCAGTGTGCCGAACCTTCCCTGGAAGCGGCTGCCACCGGCCATGTCGAATTCATAAACCACCACGCCCCGCTGCACATCGGTCACACGCACGTGCAGCGCCAGAAATGAACGGCCCGCACCGAACTGCCCAAAGAAATAGCGCGCGAGCGGACTGCCGCCGTCAACTTCGGTGAAGTAACCGTCGACTAACCAGCCGACCCTCGGCCTCTCGTGATCCTTAAGAATCCGCGCCGGGGCGATGCGCTCCAGCTCTTCTTTCAGATCTTGGGCGAGCTCAACTGGAGCAAGCGCCTTACGAATCGGCATTTCACCGTCTGAATCGGCTTCGTCGCCTCGGAACACCGCGGTGTCGATGCAGAAAGGCCGAATGTAAATGGCCGCTGGATTGTAGGCGCCGACGCCGCAGTTCGTGATCATGTGCACGCCTTTGGAACCGAAATCCTTCGCGTCGGTCGCGGTGACAGCGGCGCCGCCTGGAGTCGCCACGTCACTCTTGGTGACGTACATGTTCGCGCACGAGCAAAGCAGGATGCTGAGAAGTGTGACAATCGATTGTTTCATAATGATTGATGCTGAGCGCCCCGCCCGCTCGCCACGGCGAGAGACGAATGCGCAGCGGCTTGTGATGCAACTCTCGTGCCGTCCGGCTGACTTATTCGGCCCGCGCGCGCCTCACCAGCAGGCGCATGACGAGGTACGTAGCAACCGCCGATGGTACGGCAATGAGGAGCGAACCGACGAAGGCTGGCCAGACGAGCCGGCGAAATACATCGAAGTTCAGGTAGTCATGCAAACTGAGGTGAAACCGAATGTGCCGCGGCGGCGGCCGCTGCAAGATCCAGCAGCCGGCTTTGTATTCGGCAAAGTAGATCGCCGGCATGGCGAAGATGAGCACGTCGTGCAGAGTAACCGCGATCGCCGCGGCAATCTTGTTACATCGACAAATCCACGCCACGGCAATGGAGAGCAGCGTCTTGAGGCTGTAAAGCGGCGTAAAACCGAAGAAAATGCCAATGGCCGAGCCGAGCGCGATCGAGTGCGGTGTGTCCACGATCGCCAGCAGCGTCATATGGTGTGCGTTCAACCATTCCTTCAAACGGGCGAGCGGCGCCGGTAAACGCGGGCCGTAACTGCTTTGCGATCGCGGCGCTAGCTCCGGCACGTTGAGATTGTAATCTAAAACAACTCCGCTGTCTGTGCTCGTGGCGGAAGCACGATGGTTTGGCCGAGCGCAGCACGCAACCGGGTCGCGGCGCGCGGCGCATAATCGAGATTGTTGTTGTTGAAGACGACGTGAACTTCGTCCGCATTTGCGGCGAGCTTTCGCGTGCGTTCTGCGATTTCGACTATTTCGTCCTTGCTATAATTATAGTTGAACCGCGCCGCGACGGTCTTGCCTTTCAAATAAGCGTCCGCATTGCGCCCGTGGAGACGCAGGTACGCCCTCTGCGGATTTGTGATCTCGTTCAAGTCCGACGGGAAGATCGTGAAATGCTCCGCCGGAGGCGCGTCGACATTCACAAAGATGACGCGGCGCTGTTTGAGGAAATCGATTGTCGATCTTAGCTGCGGGCCGACGACCCAATTGCGGTTGCGAAATTCGATGGCTAATCGGTAATCGCGCAGCATGTCGATCAACCTTTCAAGCTCCTCGAGCCGGTCTTTGCGCGGTGAAAACGCAGGCGAGAGTTGCAGGAGCAGCACGCCCAGTTTTCTTCCGTCGCGCAAGATCGACATGGAGCGCAGAAACAACCCGATCAGCGCCTCCTCCAGTTTTGGCGTGAGTTTAACTTTGCCGTGCGCATCGATCTGAGCCTGTCGCTGAAGTTCAGGCGGCAACAATTTCGCTTCGGCCGAATGCCGCGAAAGCAGCTGGTGCAACTTCACGTCAAAGATGAAGTTGTCGGGAGTAGTGGCGCGCCAGCGTTCGACGAGGCGCGGCTCCGGTACCGAGTAGAAGGTCGAGTTCACTTCGACCATTTCAAAATGCTGCGCGTACCACCGGAGCCGTTCGCCCGCCGCCATTCCTTTCGGATACCAACGCTCGACAAATCCCGGATCCGACCAGCTCGCCGTGCCGACGAGAATTTTGTCGGGCTGCTTCTGATCCGTTTTTTGTCCCACGTCCAAACAGGCGACCTGGCCCTGCGAAAAGCAAGCCAAAGAGAAATTGGTTGCGGGGGCGACCCCGCCATGGCGGGGCGCGATCCTTCACGATTTCTGCAAACCGGTCTTTTGGTAAAAGCCGTTTCCGCCTTTTTGGCGCTTTAAATCCGACACAAGGCTCCGCGCGTCG
>QHPZ01000046.1:0-2786 GCA_003219225.1 Verrucomicrobiota bacterium
CAAGCTAATCGGCAGCGTGGAAAAGTTGGAGCGCCGGGTTGCGCTCCTGGAGAACGGCCAGCTCGAAGAATACAGCGTTGAGCGGAGCGGCTCACGCAACATCGTCGGCAGCGTTTACAAGGGCAAAGTCAAGAACATCGAGATGGGCCTGAAGGCGATGTTCGTCGACATCGGCCTGGATAAAAACGCATTCCTGCATTTTTGGGACGCGATTCCAGCCGCGCTCGACAGTGGGATCGAAGAAATCGATCGCCCCTCAAAAAAACAGAGAAAGCGGATCACGGCCAAGGACATTCCGAACATTTATCCCGTTGGCTCGGACGTTATCGTTCAGGTGACGAAGGGGCCGATTGGCACCAAAGGCCCGCGCGTCACGACGAATTTAAGTTTCGCCGGCCGCTATCTGGTGTTCCCGAAAAATTCTGCGCCAGCTCGATATCCCGGACGGCATCGGCGTGATCATCCGAACCGTCGGCGAAGGCCAGCGCGCCAGATATTTCGTGCGCGATCTGCGCTTTTTGCTCGAGCAATGGGCGAAAGTCGAAGAACAGATCCGCCAAAATCCCGCGCCCTGCCGCGTGTTTGAAGAGCCCGACCTCGTCGAACGCACGGTGCGCGATTTTCTGACCGAAGAAATCGACGAAGTGATTTGCGACGATCGCGCGGCGACCGATCGAACGATGGATATGGTCGGCCAAATTTCACGACGCGCCCGGAATCGGATTCGTTTTTACGAGGGCGCGACGCCAATTTTCGATACCTATGGCGTGCAAAAACAAATCGATGACGCGTTTCATCGACAAGTGTGGCTGAAATGCGGCGGCTACATCGTGATCGATGAAACCGAGGCGCTCGTTGCCATCGACGTGAACACCGGGCGCAACAAAGGCGGGCGCGACGTCGAGAAAACCATTCTCCAAACCTACCTCGAAGCAGCGGCGGAAATCGCGCGACAATTGCGGCTGCGCAATATCGGCGGGCTCATCATCGGCGATTTCATCGACATGAAGAGCCGCAAAGACCAGCAGATGGTTTACAACCTGATGAAGGAACGGCTCAAGCGCGACAAAGCCAAAACCTACGTGCTGCCAATTTCTTCTCTCGGTCTCATGGAAATGACGCGGCAGCGCGCGCAGGAAAGTTTGAGCGACACGATTTACGAAAACTGTCCCTATTGCGGCGGACGTGGCGTGGTCAAAACGTCGATGACCACGAGCGTCGAGCTCCATCGCACCCTCAACACTGTCATGCGCAAATATCAGGACAGCATCCACGACATTCGCGTCATTCTGAATCCCGATGTGCTGAAACGCCTCAAAGAAGAAGATGAAGATTCGCTCGTCGAATTGGAGCGGCGTTATGCCGGGCGCTTGATGTTTCGCGGCGATCCCACGTATCACCACGAAAAATTCCTTATCACCGATGCCAATACCGGCGCGGAGCTAAAACCTTGAAAAACGCAACTCGGACTTGATCTCGGGGTTTTTTTGGCTAAAACGGCGACATCCGGGCAAAACCGGAGTTACGTTTTGAAAAGTGGGGTTCCCGTGCCGGCGTGAGTTGGAGCGGGAAACTTTAACCAAAAAGAACAAGAGGAGAAACAGATGAAGAAGTTATTGCTCAGCGCGAGCATCGTCGCGGGGTTAGCGTCAGTCACTTTGGCCGGGCCATACAGCTACGGCGGCAAAGAGAAACAGATGGCGGCGGCACCCGCGCCCTGTCCACAGTGGTACGCCGATTACGAGTGGAATGTCGATCTTTGGGGCACGTACGTTTTTACCGACACCGACTGGTTCAATGACAAATATCTCGAGGTCGACCACGCCTGGGGCGGCGGCATTGATTTCAAATATTTCTTCATGCGCTACTTCGGCATCGGCTTCGAAGGTTGGGTCGTCGATGCGAACCAGGCGCGGACACGTAGCTTTTTCGATTTCAGCGATTCATTTTTCCGGCAGGACACGCTACGCGAGCGAAACGCCGTCGGCTCGGTGCTCGGCACCCTGACCTTGCGTTACCCGATTCCCTGCACCCGGTTCTCGCCGTATGTTTTTGGCGGCGGCGGCGGGATTTTTGGCGGCGGGCAACGACCGCACAACGAGTTCGAGACTGAGCCCGCCGAAGGCGAAGGCTTCGATGTCATCCGGACACACGGTTTTTCGAACGCAGAGACTGAAGCGATCGGCCAGTTTGGTGGTGGCCTCGAAATCCGCTTCACTCCGCATATTGGCTGGATGGCCGATTTTAGCTGGAATGTGGTCGACGGCCCGGAAAACAACTTCGGGATGGTGCGGAGCGGCCTTACTTTCGCCTTCTAACCACGCCACTCGTTTCTCGAAACGGCGGAACCGGTTCGGTTCCGCCGTTTTCGTTTCGTGGCTTGCCAGTTCTGGTGTCCCGCAAGATCGACAATCGCCGTTTGCGAACTCGCCTGTGGCCGCGAAATTACGTCGATGTCATTTGCCGAAATACTCGACAATCTGCCGCTCGAAAAATCGCCGCTCGTTCGGCGATTCGAAGATCTGATCGCGCCCAAATCAGATCCGGCGCTGGAAGTGATGGCCCAGACCGCGCACGCGCTGACCCTGCAAAACTTCGGCCGCACCATGCGTTTGTTCGCACCGCTTTATCTTTCCAACGAATGCATCAACAATTGTCGCTACTGCGGTTTCTCGCGCGATAACCCGATCCTGCGCGTCACCTTGTCGGTCGATGAAGTCATCGCCGAGGCGCGTCATCTCGCGCGGCAGGGTTTTCGTCAGATCCTGCTCGTCGCCGGTGAGCAT
>QHPZ01000046.1:2811-4805 GCA_003219225.1 Verrucomicrobiota bacterium
TCCATCTCGATCGAGGTCGGTCCACTGGAAACGGCTGATTACGTGCCGATCGTGAATGCCGGCGCGGAGGGATTGGTCGTGTATCAGGAGACCTATAATCGCGCCGTTTACTCCGAGCTGCACACCGCCGGTCCGAAACGCGATTTCAATTTCCGCCTCGATTGCGTCGGGCGCGGTTACGCCGCCGGTTTTCGCCGGCTCGGCATCGGTGTGCTCATCGGTCTGACCCGTTGGCAGGACGACGCCATCGCGCTCGCGGCCCACCTCGAATATCTGCTCAGACATTGCTGGCAGGCGCAGATCACCGTCAGCGTTCCGCGGTTGCGTCCGGCCGCCGGCGGTTTTCGCCCATTGTTTTCGATGACCGATCGCGAATTGGCGCAGCTCGTCTGCGCGCTGCGCATCACGTTTCCGCAAGTCGGAATTGTCTTGAGCACGCGCGAGCGCGACGCGTTGCGCGATTCGCTCATCTCGTTAGGCGTGACAATGATGAGCGCCGGCAGTCACACCGAGCCCGGCGGTTATACTCATCAGGGGCGCGAGCATCTCCACCAAACCGTGCGTGGCCGCATCGTCGCGCCCGACTTTCAGAACGGCGAAGACGAAGTCGCGACTGGCCAGTTCGAGATCAGTGACGAGCGTTCGCCCGCTGAAATCGCCGCCGTCCTGCGCCGCCGCGGTTTCGAGCCGGTTTGGAAAGATTGGGACCAGGCAATCTGTAGCGGTGGTCTGTGACCATCGCACTTTTCGGTCGAAGCGGATGACAATCTCACTGAACGGTGAAAAATTGGATGCCCGCGGCGCCCAAACCGTCGCCGATCTCGTCAAGCGCCTTCAATTACCGGCGCAAACCGTCTTGATCGAGCACAATGGAGTCGCGCTCCACAAGCGCGAATGGTCCCAGCGCCCATTGCGCGAAGGCGACCAAATCGAACTTCTCCGCGTCGTCTCCGGCGGCTGAACTCAGGAGCTTGCTTTGACCACGACCCGCATCCCGTCGCTTTGCACGACGGTGATCGGTGTGTTCGGCGCGACGTATTCGCCCTCGGTGACGACGTCGACGACGTGACCGGCGAAGCGGGCTTTGCCGCTCGGGCGCAAGATCGACAATGAGACGCCCTGAGTGCCGGGCGCGAGCGAGAGTGCGGTCGCGAACTGGCGCGGCGCGCCCGCGAGCGATGGACCGGGCGGGTTTGTAATCATGAGCGCAAATCGGCGGTAGATGCTCGTCCGCGGCAGATAACGGGCGAGCAACCAGATCACAATCGCAGCGCCGACGAGGGCGAGGAAAAGATTGCGCAGCGGAACCGCCAGCATCGCCGGCCGCGGGAAAAATGTCTCGCCCGGATAACGGTCGATCATCGCCCAGAGCAGCGACGCCAGAATCAGAAAAACGCCGACCACGCCGAACACGATTGTGGAATGGGCGAAGAACAGGATTTCAATGAGTGACCGAGAAAGAACAGCGCAAAACAGATCGCGGAAAAGATCCCCGGCCAGGTGACGCCGGGGATTTTGAATTCGAGGTAAGCGCCGATGATACCGCCGAGCAAAAGCAATGGGGCGAGCGCGGTAATCCAAAAGGCAAGCTGCTCGAAACCCGTCGGCTGAAATGCAACTACATTCGCTTTCAGCCCGGCCTTTTGCATAAGGTCGACAACAGAATCGGCGATGCCGTCGGCCAGCAGCGGTTTACCACCGATTCTTTCCGCCGCTTCCTGCGCGTTCAGCGTCAGGATCGTTCCTTTCGGGTGAATGACGCGATCGCCGATTTTCACTTCCTTGTCCTTGTTCATGAACGCTTCGCCGACATCGGCGTTGTGGCCGTTCGTCACCGCCGAACTGCGCATCAGCGCGGAGAAATAGGAGATTGTTTTCTCGCGTTCGGTCAGCGGAACATCTTCGCCCGTGGGTAAGACCGGCGCCGCCGCGCCGATCGCACTCACGGGCGCCATCCAAATATGCTGCGTCGCGAGCGCAATGAGCGCGCCGGC
>QHPZ01000046.1:4855-8372 GCA_003219225.1 Verrucomicrobiota bacterium
CCGCGTCGAGTCGCCCGCCGTAGGTGTTCATTTCAAAAATGATCGCGGCGGCGCCGTTGCTCTCGGCGAGTTTCTCAGCGCGTCGCAAAAACATCAGCAGCGAGAGCGAGATCTCGCCGCGCAACGGCACGACGACGACATCGCCTTTGTGAATCGTGTCCGCCGCGTGCGCGTCCGTCGGCAGGACAAGCGCGGCCGCGCTTAAGATTGACAATAACATCTTCATATTTCCAACTCGCACTGCGCCGGTTAAGTTTGCCATTCGGCCCGTGGCAATTCCACCGCAAACCATCGAGCAAATCGCCGCCGCGAACGATATCGTCGACGTGATCGGGTCGTATTTCCCGCTCAAACGCGCGGGCGCGAACTTCAAAGCGCTCTGCCCGTTTCACCAGGAGAAAACGCCCTCGTTCCACGTCAGTCCGCAGCGGCAGACGTTTCATTGTTTCGGCTGCGGCGTGGGCGGGAGCGTTTTCCGGTTCGTGATGGATTACGAACATGTCGATTTCCCATCCGCCGTGCACAAACTGGCCACGCGCGCCGGCATTACCATGGTCGAGGAGCGTCGGAGCGAGGGTGAAGATCGACAACTCGAGATGCGCCGGCTGCTGCTGAAACTGCATGCCGAGGCGGCGGAATGGTTTCACGAAAATCTGCTTAAGAAAGATTGGGCGGCGCCGGCGCGCGATTATCTGAAAGGGCGCGGCATAGATCGACAAGTCGCCAAGAACTGGCAGCTCGGATTTGCACCGGACGCGTGGGACGCATTTCTGAAATGGGCGCTCGAGCGCGGGTATTCGCGTGAGCAACTGGTTCAAAGCGGCTTGGTGAAACCGCGCGATGACGAGCGCCCGCAGAGTGAAGTCTACGACCGGTTCCGCGGCCGAATCATGTTCCCGATCTGCAACGATGTGGGCGAGGTGATCGGCTTCAGCGGCCGGCTACTCGAAAGCGATCCGCAGGCGGCAAAGTATTTGAACTCGCCGGAGACGCCGCTTTTTCGCAAGGGCCGCGTGCTTTTCGGTCTGCACAAAACGAAGCGCGCCCTGATCGAGGCGAATTGCGCGATCGTCTGTGAAGGCCAGCTCGATTTGATCGCGTTGTTCGAGGCTGGACTCAACAATGTGGTCGCGCCGCAAGGCACCGCTTTTACTCCCGATCAAGCGCGTCTCCTCAAGCGCTATGTTAATGAAGTTGTCCTTTGTTTCGATGCGGATGAGGCCGGTCAAAAAGCGAGCGAGCGCTCCCTCGAAGCGTTGCTTGAAAACGATTTGATCGTGCGGGTCGCTGAGCTGCCGCCGCGTCAGGATCCTGATTCACTTGTGCGCAGCGAAGGCAAGGAGGCGTTCGAGAAGCGGGTCGCGGCAGCGCGCGATTTTTTCGACCACTGGATCAATCACAAAATGGCGAGCGTGGATTTGGACTCCATTGGCGCAAAGATGCAGGCCGCGCGCGAGCTCGCCGTGACCGTGTCCCATGTGCATGACGCGATCATGCGCGGCCAAGTCGTAAACAAGGTCAGTGCCCGGCTGGGTATTCCGACATCGGATTTTGCCGCGCTCACGGCGAAACAGCCGCTCGGACGTATACCGCAACCAGAGGAACCAGCCCGGAAGCCGGTGGCAGGCCCATCGCACGAGGTCGCGATTCTTTGTCTGCTCGCGCTGCGGGACGACGCGGCACGGAAGTTTCTTCTGCAGCAAAACTGGCGCGAAGTACTGGCGCAAACACCGGAGGCGCAATTGCTCATTCGTATTTTGGAAAGTGACCTGCGGGCGCAAGACCCAGCATCGCTCAATGCTTTCATGGCGACGCTGAGCCCGGGGGAAGAAGGTCTGGTTTCCTCCTGGCTTCTTCAGAAGGTGCCGCCCGACCCCCGCGGCCTCGTGCAGCAGTGGTGGAATGGATTGCGCCAGGCCCTGGTACGCCGTCAATTGCAGGTGGCCGAGAGCCGGATGCGGCTGCCCCAATTGAGCACTGGCGAGGTGCTTAACCTCCAGAAACAAATCCTTGACCTCCGCGAGCAGCTCCACGAGCTTGCCACGTTTTCGTCTGTCCGCGCGGCCGATACTTGATTGTCGATCTAACGGACAAAATCGAACGTCTCAGTCAAATCCTTAACCGCTCTAACTTGGCCAGACATTCGACACGAAAGGCAGGAAGAGCCCGCTCGCGACCAACGCGAGCGAAGTCGAAGCGCCTTCCTCGGCCGGCGCGCCGCAAAAACCCCGTGCTCTGGCGGAAAAGAAATGGTCACCGCAAATTGCGCGTGGCGCGAGCGCGGCGCAACGGCGCACTCAATCGGGTCCGCGGTCGCCTTGGGCTGAAGCCAGTGAAAGCGAAGGTAGCCCCGGTCGCGGACTTTCATGTCGAGGGCGAAATTCACGGACCGATCCGTGAACTGATCAAACTCGCGAAGGAACAGGGCTATCTCACGTTCGACGACCTGAACGAAGCGTTGCCGGATGGGATGACCGATGCGAACGACTTGGACGCGATTCTCACCCGGCTGCGCCGGATGGAAATCGACATAATCGAAGCCTCGGAGGTCGATCGCTACAAAGATGTCAAAAAGGACCTCGAAGAGGAGGACGAAGAAGAGAAACCGGAGCCCAAGCTGGACATTCTCGATGATCCGGTGCGGATGTATCTCAAACAAATGGGCCAGGTGCCGCTGCTCACACGCGAGCAGGAGGTCGAGATTTCCAAACGCATCGAGGAAGCCGAAAACATGGTGCAGAAGTATATCAACCGCTTCGGTTTCATCGCCCGCGCCCATCTCGATCTGGCTCAGAAGTTGACTGAGGGACGTGAGCGATTTGATCGCGTCATCCTCGACAAGAAAATCGAGAGCCGCGAACGCTACATGAAGATGCTGCCGCGCTTGTGCAAGCACGTCGAAAAGCTGAGCGCGTCAATCACCCAGCTCTACGGCCAGCTCTCACGCAGCGGTTCGAAAAAAGACAGCAAAAAGTGGAAGGCCTTTCACCGTGCGCTGGCCTCACTGCAGAAGTTTTATCCCCGATTCTATTTCAAACAAAAGGTGACGGAGGAATTCGTCCACTTGGCCGACGAGGCTTACTGCACATCGGTGTATCTGGAGGGTGAACTGGAAAAACACCCGCGCGATCGCAAAAAACGTACGCTCGTCATGGCCAAGATGCGCGATTTGGAAAAGAGCGTCTGGCTGTCACTGGATACCTATGCCGAGCAGTATCAAGCGCTGAAAGAGTGGCTGCGCCAGGCGCTCCGGGCGAAAACCGAAATGGTCGAGGCCAATCTGCGTCTGGTCATTTCGATCGCGAAAAAATATACGAACCGCGGCCTGTCATTTCTCGACCTCATTCAGGAGGGAAACATGGGTCTGATGAAGGCGGTGGAAAAATTTGAATATCGCCGAGGCTACAAATTTTCCACTTACGCCACCTGGTGGATCCGCCAGGCGATCACCCGCTCGATCGCCGATCAAGCGCGCACCATTCGCATTCCGGTGCACATGATCGAGACGATCAACAAA
>QHPZ01000046.1:8445-12812 GCA_003219225.1 Verrucomicrobiota bacterium
GATCTCACTCCAATCGCCAGTGGGCGAAAGTGAAGAGACGAACTTCGGCGATTTCATCGAAGATAAAGGGGCGGAAAACCCGTGCGACATGACGGCGGTCGTTCTGTTGAAGGAAAAAATCAAAGACGTGCTCGAGACGTTGACCGACCGTGAACGCCAGGTCTTGGAACAACGTTTCGGCCTGGTCGACGGCTACAGCCGCACCCTTGAGGAGGTAGGCAGACAGTTTCGTGTGACCCGAGAGCGCATCCGACAGATCGAAGCGAAGGCCTTGCGCAAGATGCGCCACCCAACTCGGATCCGGCAGTTGGAAGGTTTTCTGGAAGCGCCGGAGGTCTGATTTGGCAACGGTGCGACGACGTTGAGTTTAGCACTTGCGCGCCGGTTTTTTGGCGCAACTTTGCTTCCGGTAACCAGTTAAATTGGCCGGAAACCATGAGACGCGAAGACGACGAACAACTGTGGGAGCTGCTGGGCCGCGCGGCCGAGTACAAGCCGTCACCATTCTTCGCGCGCAATGTTCTGCGACAAATCCGGCAAAAGCGAGGCACGACCGAGACTGTGCGCGCCTGGTTGAGCTGGCGCAGGCTGCTCCCGGCTTCGGCCGTGCTTGCGGCCACTGTGGCGGGGATTCTTGTGCTGCAACATCCGCTGAAGCCGCAGAGTCAGCCCGGAGGCGATGCCGACGTGGTGGCAAAGATCGATCCCCAAGACTACGAGGTCGTCGCCGATCTGGACGATTTGCTTGCTACGGACGAGAACGGCGTGTGGGAGGACAACTCAAATTCCACTTTGTAAGCGCAGCCGTTGCGCTGTCGATGTTGACGGCGGCTGGCAGTTTTGCACAGGGCCCGCCGCCGCCTCCTCCTGGCCTGTATCATAAGTATAAAGGCGGCACGCCCGGTGTGCGCGACCGATGGTCTGCCCTCCCGCCCGACGAGCGGCAGGTGTTCACTAGAAACGCGGAGCGCTGGCTGCGCATGAGTCCGCAAGAACAGCAAGTGCTGCGCGAGCGTGAAAAACTCTACCGCAAGCAATTGCAAAAAGAAGCGGAGAGGACGCTGCGTCAGTCGGGCCTTCAACTCGACCGTGATGCGCGGGAGCGGTTCGAGAACCGCTATTGGCTCGAGCGCCGCAAGATGGAACGGGACCTGCGCAAGGAGATTGAAGCGCGGCGCCAACAGCAGTTACCGGCTCTAAGCGAGCGACTGAGAAGCGAGTTCCAAGCTCGTCAAGCGCCCGGGGCTAGATCGTCATCTACTCCCGCCGCGCCGCGACACTAAAGAGCGCTGCGATTACCGCCAAACGCGGTGAAACCGGTGGTGCCGCGTTATAAATACCCGGTGGCCGTGCCACCAATAAAAACTGGGACCCGCATAAACCACTGGCCCATAGTAAGGATACGGATAAGGGGGGTAAGGATACGGATATGCCACCGGTACTCCGATGCCGATACCGACTGAAACACCCGCTTGCGAGGGCGTCGAAGCAAACCCAAAGCCCAAAGCAATTAATCCGATCAACAAAAGTTTTTTCCAGTTCATGCTGTAACCTCCGTGACATTTAACCCCTTTGCGAAGAGAGAAGTTTCTCAAATTATTTACGGAAATTATTTCTCCTGAACGGCGGGGTAACCAGTGATGCAGATACTCTGTCCGATTGGCGTGTAGGCGAGCTTCGTGAGGTGCACTGACTCAATGACTCGGCCCGCGCCCCGTCCGGCAAAAGCGATGACCGGACCACCGATGACAATCGGGCCAAGATAAATTTGCACTCTGTCGACCAGTGCTGCATCGAGAGCTGCGCCGAGCAGTTGCCCACCGCCCTCGATGAGCACGCTGACGACTTAGCGCGCCGTCTTTGGCAACTTGCCGGATCGCGTCACGACTACTCGCCAGGGTTGACGTGCTCCGGAAACCCCGCGCACGGTCAGCTGCGGGTTATCAGCGCGAAGTGTTTCTGCGCCGACGAGAATGGCGTCGACCTGCGCCCGGAGTTGGTGCGAATGGCGGCGAGCCACTGAATCCGTTATCCAGCGCGGCTCGCCTTCGCGCCGGCTCAATCTGCCGTCCAAGCTCATACCGCATTTGGCGATGACAAAGGGTCGCCGCGTCACGATCCATTTATTAAACGCTTCGTTGAGACGTCGACAATCTTCACCCAAAATACCGGTCCTCACCTCTACGCCCGCGGCTTGCAGTTGCGGGACGGCTCGCCCGCGGTGCCGCGGGTTAACATCAAGCGCGCCGATCACAACCGTTCGCACACCCGCCTTGATGAGCTCGCTTGTGCAAGCTCCGGTGCGCCCGTGCGTCGAGCAAGGCTCGAGCGTTACATACAAAGTTGCATCCGGCGGTACGCGGCCCCTTTGCGACGATGCGATTGCGCCAGACGAGCACCGCGCCAACAGCCGGATTTGGGCTCGTCCGGCCGAGAGCTTTCTTTGCTTCGTGCAAAGCCGCGCGCATGAAACGCTCGTCCTGCTGCGAAGCCATCGTGAGTGCGAATATCGATTACCCGAACAGCTGCGCAATGACTGCCTCCTTTGTGGGCAATCGCGGCTTTTTCTTTCGGCAGAAGTCTTCGCGGCAAAGCTTTTGTGCTTGGCGAATCCGTTCTCGGCGACTTTAGTTAAGCGATTCCAAAACATGGCCAAAACCGCAGAAAAACCCGCCGAGGACAAAGTGACCGCGGCGCGTAACAAGAATCTCGACCTTGCGATTCAGCAGATCGCGAAAGACTACGGCGAAGGCGCGATCATGCGTCTCGGGGACGAGAAGATCGTCGACATCGACGTCATTCCAACCGGCAATATCTTGATTGATCGCGCCCTGGGCGTGGGCGGATTTCCGCGCGGCCGAGTGGTTGAAGTTTACGGCCCGGAAGGATCGGGAAAAACGACTCTAACCCTCACGGTGATCGCGCAGGCGCAAAAGCGAGGCGGGCTGGCGGCGTTTATCGACGTCGAACATGCGCTTGACCCGCAGTATGCGAGAAAGCTCGGTGTCGATCTTGGTGAGCTGCTCATTTCCCAGCCCAGCTCCGGCGAGGAAGCGCTGCGCATTTGCGAGACACTGATCCGCTCGAATTCGCTGGACGTCATCGTCATCGATTCCGTGGCAGCGCTCGTCACCCGTGCCGAATTGGAAGGCGAGATCGGCGATGCCACAGTCGGAGCGCAGGCCCGCTTGATGAGCGCCGCGCTGCGCAAGCTGACCGCGCTCATTTCCAAGGCGCGCACCTGTTGCATTTTCACCAACCAGATCCGGGAAAAGATCGGCGTCATGTTTGGCAATCCCGAAACCACGCCCGGCGGGAAGGCGCTGAAGTTTTATGCCAGCGTCCGAATCGACATCCGCCGCATCGGCGCGATCAAACAGCCCGACGGCGTGGTCACGGGCAATCGCACCCGCGTCAAAGTCGTCAAGAACAAGGTCGCGCCGCCATTTACCGAGGCCGAGTTCGACATCATGTACAATGAAGGGATCTCTCTCACCGGCGCGCTGCTCGATGTTGCACTCGAAAAGCAAATCATCGAAAAGCGCGGCTCCTGGTTGAACTACAAGGGCACACAGCTCGCCCAGGGCCGCGACGCCGCCAAGGAAGTTCTGAAAAACGATCCCGCGCTTTACGCTGAGGTCGAGTCAGCCGTCAACGCGAAGCTCGACGAAGATAAAAAGTAAACGGCTCGTTCGGGCCAAGATCGACATGTCGATCAAAGCTTTTGCGCTGATTCTTTGCGTTGGACTTTTCTCGCCGATCAGTTCAGGCGCGCGCACGAGCAGCAACGCGCCGCGGCTCATGCCGGGACTTGGAGACGTTCATCACCCGGTTTCGACAAACAATCCGAAGGCACAGCAGTTTTTCGATCAGGGGCTGAAGCTCGTTTATGCTTTCAATCATGACGAGGCGCGCCGCTCGTTCCAACGCGCGGCCGAGCTTGATCCAAAATTGGGCATGGCGTGGTGGGGCGTCGCGCTCACGCTCGGTCCGAATTACAATCTGCCCGTCGATCCCGAGCGCGAGAAGGCGGCCTACGACGCCATCCAGCACGCGCTCGCTCTGCAGGAAAACGCTTCCGAGCCTGAGCGCGGCTACATCAACGCGCTTGCTGCCCGCTATTCGAACAATCCACACGCCGATCTGCATGCGCTCGATCTCGCTTACAAGGACGCAATGGCAAAACTGGCCGCGCGTTATCCCGACGATTTAGATGCAGTCACACTCTATGCCGAAAGCATCATGAACCTCAACCCGTGGAAACTGTGGACGGCCGATGGGAGACCGGCGGAAGGCACCGAGGAAATCGTCGCGACGCTCGAATCGGTTTTAAAGCGTGACCCGAATCATCTCGGTGCAAACCATTA
>QHPZ01000047.1 GCA_003219225.1 Verrucomicrobiota bacterium
GATCGCGCGCGGTCTGCCGTGGGAGCGCGTTTTGATCACATTCGGCGATGAGCGGTGCGTTCCACCCGATCACGAGCAAAGCAATTATGGCATGGCGCGCGAAACGCTTTTTCTGCCGGCGGCGGTTCCGGAAAAATCAATCATGCGCATGCGCGGCGAGATCGATCCGCAGATTGCGGCGCAGGAATATCAGGACGAGCTCGATCTTTTGGCCACGCAACGCGCCGAGCACATCTACTGCCACGATCTGATTGTGCTCGGCCTCGGCGAAGACGGCCACACCGCATCGCTGTTCCCCGACACGCCCGCGCTGGAGGAAACGACGCGTCGCGTCGTGGCGAATTTCGTCGCGAAACTTAACGCTTGGCGACTAACATTTACGTTTCCGCTCATCAATCAGGCGCGGGAGATTTGTTTTCTGGTGAACGCGAACAAGGGCACGAAGTTGATTGAGCGCGTGCTTGAAGGAGACCCGCGCTATCCGGCCGCGCGCGTTCAGCCGACTGCCGGCACGGTGACGTGGATTGTCGATCTTGGCGGCACGTAAACTGATGAGCATGCTTATCGTCACCGGGTCAGCCGGGCTGATCGGATCGGAGACAGTCAAGCGCTTCGCGAAAGACGGATTTCGTGTCGCCGGCATCGATAACGACATGCGCGCCGAATTTTTTGGCGCCGAAGCTTCAACGAAAAAGACGCGTGATGATTTATTGGCGAACGTCCGCGGCTATGAGCACCACAACATCGACATCCGCGATGCGCAACGCATTGATGAGTTGTTCAAGCAGCATCGCGAACAAATCTCCGCCATCGTTCACACCGCCTCACAGCCCTCGCACGATTGGGCGGCGCGCGATCCGCAGACCGATTTCGCCGTCAACGCCAACGGCACGCTCAATCTGCTCGAAGCGGCGCGAAATTTTTGCCCGGAAGCGCCGTTTATTTTCTGTTCGACGAACAAAGTTTACGGCGACACGCCCAACCGCCTGCCGTTGCGTGAGCTGGAGAAACGCTGGGAGATCGAGCCGGGCCATGAATACGAGCCGGGAATTTCCGAGACGATGAGCATCGATTATACGAAACACTCGCTCTTTGGCGCGTCGAAAGCGGCGGCCGATCTGCTCGTCCAGGAATACGGTCGCTATTTCGGGATGCCGACGGTCAGTTTCCGCGGCGGCTGTCTAACCGGTCCGGCGCACGCCGGCACCGAGCTCCACGGTTTTCTGTCGTATTTAATGATCTGCACCGTCACCGGGCGACCTTATCGGGTGTTTGGCTACAAGGGAAAACAGGTGCGCGATAACATCCACAGCTACGATTTGGTCGATGCGTTCGTGGAGTTCATGCGCGCCCCGCGCACCGCTGAAGTTTACAACATCGGCGGCAGTCGCTCCTCGAATTGCTCGATGCTCGAGGCAATCGAGCTGTGCCAGGAAATCAGCGGCCGAAAGTTAACCTGGAGTTATGACGACACCGCTCGCGCCGGCGATCACATCTGGTGGATCAGCGACGTGCGCAAATTCCAGTCCCATTATCCCGGCTGGAAAGTTCGCTACGGCTTGCGCGATATCCTCGAAGAAATTCATGCCGCCGTCGCGAGGTAGGGCGCGACCGCCGGGCGGCGCCGGACGGCTCGGCGAGCCGTCCCTACCATTGCTGCTCTTTAGTATTGTTCTCCTTCGTCTTCACTCGGCGGCCCGACCCGATCTTCGATGCCGTAGACGTGAAACATCACACCGAACCACCAGAGCGGCAGAAGCAATCCGCCAAACCCGGCGGTGAACGTGAAAGTGAGCGCGGCGATGCCGATGGCCATGGGCGTTCCGACAAATAGAATGAGCAGGCCGAGGAACTTGTGCCCTTTGTAGATGTGGCCTAGTCCGGGAACGATGCTCAGCAATACCGCCATCGCATCGCTCGCTTTGCCTTCCGCCGTTTCGGTTTCGCTGCGTCTCCAATCGCAGCGCGACTGGCGCGTCGGTGTATTCCATCGGCCGAAATCAAACTCCCAAGCGGCCTTTCATTCGTCAAGAAAACTCACCGGTGGTGTTGCGCCACAGCTCGACCCTCACCTCCATCCTCTCCCTGGCCAGGGAGAGGCGGACGGCGAAGCTGCCAGTGAGGGTCGGTTTTCAAACTTGCGATTGAAGGGCAAGTTACAAAGTTGCCCACATGTCGCTTTCGAAGATCGTCGCTTACACCGACAAATTCTTGCGCATCAGTGAAATTGGCGATTGGGACAACGCGCTCAACGGCCTCCAAATCGAAAACTCCGGTCGCGTTACGAAAATTGGCGCGGCGGTGGACGCGTCGACGCGCACCTTGAGCGGAGCCGCGAAGCAGGATGTCGATCTTCTCATTGTGCATCACGGATTATTCTGGGCCGGGTTGAAACCGGTGCGCGGCATCCTGCGCCGCCAATTGCAGATCGCGTTCGAAAACGATATCGCTCTCTACACGCAGGTTGGCAACAACGCCCAGCTCGCCCGCGCCCTCGGGCTAAGATCGACAACGCCGTTTTTCGAAGAGAAAGGTCAGCTCATCGGATTGAAAGCGCGTGCCGCGATGTCGCGCGATCAGCTTCTGCGAAAACTGGAGAAGTCGTTAGGCGGCGCGGTCAAGACATTCAACTTCGGCCCGCCCAAAACGAAACTGCTTGGCATCGTGACCGGCGGCGCTGGAGGAGAAATCGATCGCGTCGCGCAAGAGAAGATCGACACTTTCATCACCGGCGAAGCGCCGCACTGGGCCGCAGTTGCCGCCGAAGAGCTCGGCATCAACCTTATTCTGGGCGGGCACTACGCGACCGAGACGTTCGGCGTCAAAGCGCTCGCCGCACATTTGTCGAAACGCTTCAAGCTGCAATGGACATTCCTCGATTGCCCGACTGGATTGTAAGCCTCAGCCACCTGCTCGCCTTGGCTGCGGCTCCGGTGTGCCTCGCCGCGGCGTCTTCGCACATCGCCGGCTACGAAGCCGTGCCGGTCCGCTACGCGCCGTTGAACAAGATGATCATGCCGATCCAAATCAACGGGCACCCGGCCAACTTGCTGGTCGATACCGGCGCGGAACACACGACGCTGGACACGGAAGCGGCTCAACTCTGCGCAGTGGCGGCGAATCAGTTCGGAGGCCGGCGTTACATCGGTTATGAACGAATCAACGGGCAGCTCTGCCCGATCGCCTTCGTCAGAAATCTTACCGTCGGCGCAATGAATATAGGTAACATCCAGGTTGCGCTGGTTGACTCGAGTGCGCGGGGCGGTCTTATCACCCGCGCCAATGCCACTGCTCGCGTGGATGGCATCCTCGGGGCGGATATTCTTGTCGCGCACCGCGCAGTCATCAATACCCGCACGAAATTGGTTTTCTTTAAAACCGCGGCCTCAGTACCGCTGCAATTATCGGCGGCCGTTTCGTCGGAAAAATTTACCACGGTGCCCTTGCGCCATGAGGAGAACGGCGGATTCACTGTGTCGTGTAGCATCAATGGCCAGCAGCGCCGAGTTTTCGTCGACACTGGCGCGTTCGTGACCACTCTCAACGAAAGACTACTCAGGTCACTCGGCATCGCATTGCAGCCGGCGCACGTCACCGGCCATTTCAGCGACGGCATTTCGCGCCATTACTCGATGGGTCAGGTGAATGATTTCACGATCGGTGGCTTTCGCGTTCGGCCGGAAAAAATCGGCGCTGCGCCGTTGCCGAAACTCGGCCCCGAACGTGACGCGCCAATCGATGGGATCGTGGGCATGGACATCCTCTACGACTGCCACGCGATCATCGATTTCGGCAGCATGAATTTGTTTTTGAAATAGCAATCTGTAGCCGGGGTCGATGACCCCGGCCCGCGGTTAGCGACCGCGGCTAAAACCCCGCTTCGATTGATAATCCAGCATTAACTTTTCGCTTTCGTTAGTCCGCAGACGTTGTTGTTTGTTCGCCGATGGCTCCGGCGCAAGATCGACCCGCCTCCGCCAAGGCTTCGGCGGGCAATCAATCGCAAGATCGACAGCCTGAGTCCGCCGGGCGGATTAGCGCGCGCGCGACCGGCGTGGTGAGCATTGCGGTGATGTGCTCGCGCGTGCTCGGGCTCATTCGTGAGCAGGTCTTTGCCGGGTTGTTCGGGGCGGGAAAAAATCTCGATGCATTTTTGATGGCGTTTCGGGTGCCGAATCTCCTGCGCGATCTCTTCGCCGAGGGCGCGCTCTCAACCGCGTTCATCACCACGTTCTCAAAAAAAATCGCGACTGAAGGCGATGCGTCGGCGTGGCGACTGGGAAACAAAGTGGCGACACTGACCGCGATTTTCATGAGCGCGGTCACGCTGGTGGGCATCATTTTCGCGCCGCAAATCATTTACCTGATGACGGGTTTCGGCGGCTGGTCGCCCGAGAAAACGGCGATCACGGTTTTGCTCACCCGCATCATGTGGCCGTTTATCCTCCTCGTCTCACTCGCCGCGCTCGTGATGGGAATGTTGAACGCGAAGAACGTGTTCGGCGCGCCGGCGATGGCGTCGAGTTACTTCAACCTCGGCTCAATCATCGGCGGCGTTGCGCTTGGCTGGTGGCTCGATCCACATTTCGGAACCCGCTCGCTGATCGGATTGGCGATCGGGACATTGTTTGGCGGCCTGTGGCAATTGCTCGCCCAATTTCCGTCGCTCCACCACGTCGGATATCGCTACGGTGTCGATCTTCGCTGGCGCGATCCCGGTGTGCACACTGTCTTGACGCTGATGGGCCCGGCCGTGATCGCCGCCAGCGCGGTGCAGGTCAACGTGCTGGTGAACAGTGGTTTTGCCGCGCGTGTGACCGATGCATCCGGCCACGTGATCGATGGGCCGGTGACGTGGTTAAACATCGCCTTTCGTTTGATGCAATTACCGATCGGAGTGTTTGGTGTGGCCGTCGGGACTGTGACGCTGCCGCTGGTCTCACGCACCGCCGCACTCGGCGATATGGCGGGATTTCGCTCGGCACTCGCGCACGCGCTGCGGCTCGTCACGCTGCTCACGATTCCGGCGGCGATCGGATTAATTATGCTCGCCGAACCAATCATCGCCATGCTCTACCAGCACGGACGTTTTACCTTCGACGCGACCAGACAAACTGCCGCGGCATTGCAATTTTACGCCATCGGACTGGCCGCGTATTCCGCCATCAAAGTCCTGGCGCCGGCATTTTATGCCATCGACCGCCGCTATCTGCCCATGATCGTGAGCGTCTTTTCGATCGGGCTGAACTTTGCTCTGAACTGGTTTTTCATGTTCAAGGTGCGCCTCGGCCATCGCGGACTGGCGCTCTCTACGAGTCTCGTCGCGCTGACCAATTTCGTCCTGCTCTACATTTTCATGCGCCGGCACTCGGGGCGGCTCGAGACCGCGCAACTGCTCAGAACTTTACTCAAAGTGTTCGCGGCCGGCGCCGTGCTCGCTTTCATCTGCTGGCTAGCGGTGCAGTTTTTCTTTGCCCCAATGCCGTTGAGCTTGTGGGAAGAAGCGCTCGAGCTTCTCATGACGATTGCGGTTGGGGCCGTCGCCTTTTTTGGCGTGGCCTATCTGCTCGGGGTCGATGAAGTCCGCGACGTTGTCGATCTTGTCACGCGGCGATTCGTTCGCCGCAATCAGCCCAGCGCCTGATCGAGATCTTCGATCAAATCCTCCGCGTTCTCGAGCCCGATCGACAGACGCAACAAATTCTCCGGCGACGTGGTGCCCGGGCCTTCGATCGAGGCGCGATGCTCGATCAAACTTTCGACGCCGCCCAGACTGGTCGCGCGAATAAGGATTTTCGTTTTGGCTGTGACGCTGATCGCCGCGTCACGGCCGCCTTTCACCTGCGCCGAAAGCATGCCGCCGAACTGCGACATCTGCGTGCGCGCCATCTCGTAGCCGGGGTGCGAATCTAACCCCGGATAATGCACGCGCTCGACTTGTCGATGTCGCGAGAGAAACTCGGCGATCTTCATCGCGTTCTCGGAATGCGCGCGCATCCGCCACGGCAACGTGCGCATGCCGCGCAGAATTAACCAGCAATCGAAAGGCGACGGCACCGCGCCGCCGGTGTATTGAATGCTGCGGATCCGCTGGAAAAATTCGTTGTCGCTCTTGCGAGATCGGCGCCGAGGTCGAATGGCCGCTGCAACACTGGCGCCCAGGTGTTGTCGCACACGAATACGGCGCCGGCTTCGCGAACGATCTGCGCGACCGCGGCAAGATCGACAATCTTGAGCAGCGGATTCGATGGGGTCTCAGCCCAGGCGAGTTTTGTTTTCGGGCGCAGCGCTTTTTTCACGGCAACGAGGTTGCTCATATCGACGAAATCGGCCTGCAGTCCCCAACGCAGAAAAATTTCGTGGAGCAATCGCGACGTGCCGTAATACGCATCGACATGCGCGAGAATGTGGTCGCCGGGTGAAAGCGCCTGGAGGATCGCCATTGTCGCTCCGGTTCCCGAAGCAAATGCCGCCGCCCCCGCGCCGCCTTCGAGCGCGGCGACGCCCTGCTCGAGCGCCTGACGGTTCGGATTATTGTTGCGCGTGTACATGAACCCGCGCGAGTAACTCCCTTCGACATCGCGCTCGAATGTGGTCGACAAATGAATCGGCGCCGATACCGCGCCGGTCGCCGGATCGATCGAGTGGCCGGCATGCACGGCCAATGTTTCAATTCTCATGCCGATGCGACGTTACGGATTCCGACATCATTGTCGATCTTAGTGATGGAGGGACACGCGCCGTCGTGTCCCTAATATTTGGGCGCCGACAGCGCGACGCCCTCCATCCATATTTGGATTTGACGCCGCCGGTTTGCCGCCGGTTGCGTGGGCTAACGTCGCAACCGAACCGGCCGATGTTGTTTATACAACGCGAGCTCTTGCTGGATCGCCTTTGCTGCGGCGGGCGACGTTCCTTTGGTAGCTAGCGCCTGTTCGGCATAACGTACGGCCGAATCAAAATCACCACTTTCCGCGTAGGCGGCCGCAAGGGTGGCGATCGACTGCTCGTCCTGCCAAAGCAGAGTTTTGCAGGCCTTGGTTGCGTCACTGATTGCCTGCTGGCCATTGCGAAACGCTGGATCTGGACAGGTGGCCTCGAGCCAGGCGCGCGTGCGCCAGGCCCGACCGAGTGCATCGCTGCGCGGGTGAATCGAAATGCAGTGATTGATTTCCTTTAAAGCCTCAGGGTATCGGCCGAGATATGCGTTTGCGCTGGCGCGCAGCAGCGCTGCCTCAATAAACGGTGGGTACTGGCGCAACGCGTCGCTCACGTCGCGAACCGCCAGCTCATATTTGCCCTCGTGCATCCACACTCGCGCGCGCGTGTAGAGCGCCGGCCACAGCGTCGGATCGCTGCGCAGCGCCGTTTCCACGTTCTGTTTTGCGCTGGCATAGTCGCCATTCTTTAAGTCTTCTTCGGCCTTATCCAAAAGTTTGATCGCGGCCCAATTACGGCTCTTGCTTGCTGTAATTTTGACGGGCAAATCGGCTCGCGTCGCGGCAGATGTAACGAATGCGACGATCAAGACGGCGAATACTCGTGTAGCCATTTGTTCTCGCATTGTTGTACGAAAACCAGAGGCGATGCGAGCGGGAAGCGACCTGGCAATTCCTCGGATTTCAGTTTGACGCCGCGAGGTTCCCGCCGAAATAGCAACTGCATTTCCCAGCGGATGTTCTAAGTTCCGCCTCTCGGCGCGATGACAATTTACGACGACGAAATTTTTAAGATGGCGTGCGACCAGTTTCTGGTCATCGCCGATTACCTGAGCATCGACAAAAACGATCGCGAACGGCTGATATATCCCAAGCGCGCCATCGCCGTGACTTTGCCAGTGCACATGGACGATGGGAGCACGAAAACTTTTCAGGGTTACCGGGTGCAACATCATCTCACGCTCGGACCAACCAAAGGCGGGACGCGGTTCGCGCCGAATCTTTCGATGGGCGAAACCGCCGCGCTCGCCATGTGGATGAGCTGGAAATGCGCGCTGGCCAATCTGCCCTACGGCGGCGCGAAAGGCGGCGTGGCCTGCGATCCGAGCAAGCTCTCGCGCAACGAGCTCGAAGCGGTCTCACACCGTTACATGCAGGAGATGATCTCGTTCGTCGGGCCGCACACCGATGTGATGGGGCCGGACATGGGCACAAACGAACAGGTGATGGCGTGGTTCATGGATACCTACTCGGTTTATCACGGTTACGCCGTCAACGAAATCGTCACCGGCAAACCGGTCGCGATCGGCGGGACTGAAGGGCGACGCGAATCGACCGGCCGCGGCGTTGTTTATCTGGTCGAGCGGGCGATGGACATCCTGAAAATGGATCCCGAAAAATGCACCGCCATCGTGCAGGGCTTTGGCAACGTCGGCTCAGTCGCCGCGCTTTCGCTCGCTTACAAGAGCGGCGTCAAAGTCATTGGGATCAGCGACGCGTATGCGGCCATTTACAATCCCAAAGGAATCGATGTCCAAGCGGCCGAGCAACACGTTCTCAAGAAAGGCAACCTGCGCGCATTCTCCCAGGGCGAACATGTCGATCCGAATGAATTCCTCACGTTGCCTTGCGATATCCTTGTCCCGGCTGCGGTCGATCGCGTCATCACCAGCAAAAACGCCGGCCAATTGAAATGCCGGATTCTCGCCGAAGCCGCCAATGGCCCGACCACACCTGAGGCCGACCTGCTTTTAGAGAAACGCTGGGATGAACTCTTCGTCATTCCCGACATCTTGTGCAACGCAGGCGGCGTCATCGTGTCGTATTTCGAGTGGGTTCAGGGCTTGCAGGCTTTTCTCTGGAGCGAGACCGAAGTGACGGACAAACTTTTCCGTATTCTCGAGCATTCGTTTGCCCAGGTGATCCGGCGCGCGAAAAGCCACAAAATCGCGCATCGCACCGCCGCCATGGCCATCGGCGTGGAGCGCGTACTGCGGGCCAAGAAAATGCGCGGCTTGTTCCCATAAGCCGCGATGAGGTTTTCCTATCGCGAGGAAACACGCGAAGATCGACAATTCGATATCCTGACCGATGAGGAAAACGGCTTGCGCATCGCAGTCTCGCGGCTCGGTGCGGAATTGATCAGTGTCGCCCGAATCAATGAAGCCGGAAAATGGGTTGGCTTCTTGTATCGCGACGGCGAAATCTCACCGCCGGCGAAAGGATGGGCGAATCACGCGACCGTGATGGGCTACTATCTCCATCGGCTCAAAGATGGCCGGACTTTGTACCGTGGTCGCGAGATCAACGGCGGCACGCACGGCTTTCTGCGCGCCAAGCCCTGGCATTTCATTGAAGCGCGCACCGATGAAGGCGCGTCGCTCCACTACCGCATCACTCCGGATGATTTCAGCGAAACCGAGTACCCGCTAAAGGTGAGCCTCGACCTGATTTACAAGATCGACACGAACAAGGTCGGCGTCACATTTGAGTTTCAAAACGCCGAGCCCGAGCTGAGCGCGCATGTGTCCTTTGGTTTACATGCCGGTTTCGCCGCGACTTCGTTCGACACGTTTCGTCTCCAAATGCCGCGTGGTTTTTATCGCCGCTATTTTTCGCCGGGGAATTATCTCTCTGGCGAAACGCGCGAGATAAATTTTGGCGGCGGCGAGATGCCGTTCGCGCGCGACGAACTGCCCGGCTCCATCATTCTGGAAATGGTGGATGTGCCGCGACGCGAATTTTCCTATGTCGATCCGCCGAGCGGCCGCTGGGTAGTTGTCGATCTGAGCGAAGTGCCGTATCTGACGTTGTGGTCTGATGGCGGACCGTTTCTATGTCTCGAGCCGTGTTGGGGGCTCACCGATCATCACCAGCAACGACCTTTTGAACAGAAGGCAGGCATTCAGGCAATTCCGGCCGGCGGCTCCCTGCGCGCCGGATTTGCGATGGCGCCGCAACTGGCTTCCTCTGATTAGCCGACGCGGCGCGGCCTAATCTCCATGCGATTGGCGACAATCATTCCGGAAAACGGGACAACGCCGCTCGCCGCCGTCGCGGTGCACGCCGATCGTTTCGTCGGTTTGCACACCTTCTTGAATTTCTTCGGGGTGAAAGAAGTCCCGAAAAATCCGGACGCACCGCTCGAGCAGTTTCTTCCGCTGATGATGCCGCGTTTGTCGGAGTTCACGCGCAAACTAAGCGACTGGCCCGAGCATCAGATTGTGTTCCAGCAGCGCGGCGGCAAAAGCTGTCGGATGCAAAAACTTTTACCGCCGATTTTGCGGCCGTCGGCATTTCGTGATTTTTATGCGTTCGAACAACACGTCAAAGCCGCGCGGTCGCGGCGCGGCCTCGACATGATCGGCGCCTGGTACGAACTCCCGGTTTTTTATTTTTCCAATCCGAGCTCGCTCGTCGCCGACAACGGCGTCGTCACGGCGCCGGCTGGTTCGCAGGAACTTGATTACGAGCTGGAGCTTGGCGCAGTCATTGGCAAACACGGCTGCGATATTCCGATCGCCCGCGCATGGGAACACGTGGCCGGGTTCGTCATTCTCAACGATTTCAGCGCGCGCGATCTGCAGCGCGCCGAGATGGAAGTGGGCCTTGGTCCGGCGAAAGGTAAAGATTTCGCGACCGCCGTCGGGCCGATGCTGGTGACGCGCGATGAAGTCTCGGATCGCATCAGCGGCGAGAAGATTTCGCTCGAAATGCGCGCGCGGGTGAATGGCCGCGAGCTCTCACGCGGCAACAGCTCGGCGCTGCATCATTCGTTTCCGAAGATGATCGCGCACGCTTCGCGCGATGCCGACCTTTTTCCCGGCGACCTGATCGGCAGCGGCACGGTCGGCACCGGCTGCCTCCTCGAACTCGGCCCGGAAAATACCGGCGGCTGGTTGAAGCCGGGCGACGCCGTCGAGTTAGAGATCGAGAAACTTGGCGTCTTACGGACGCGTATCGTCGCGCGTGGCGGTTGACTAAGCTCCCATTCACGGCGTT
>QHPZ01000226.1 GCA_003219225.1 Verrucomicrobiota bacterium
TTTCGTCCGCAATCGCTACCTCGATGTGGTCTTCGCCGCGCCCTGCCTCTGTTATCTCATGGGCCCGATCGATGACGGCCGTGGCACGGAACTGGCGCAACTGCTTCGCCGCCTTAGCGCCGATGAACCGGACATCTTATTCATTCCCGTCTTGCGCGAGCCGGAAACGACCGACCTGAGGGGACCGGCGCTCTGGATGGAATTGCGCGATCCGGCCGAACAAACTGTGAGCGCTCCCAATGAAGGAGCCTACGAGATGGAGAATTGCCCGCCGGGCAGCGCCGCAATCATTCTTTACGTCTCAAAACATGATACGCCCCAATCGCTGGCCGACTCGACACTTCGCTGCGAGCTTCTCCGTCAGTGGCTACAACCGTCGCACCCCGACGGAGCTCGCATCGCGCTGTTCTGCGATCTCGACAAAAGCTCCGTTTCGCCGGAGCTGGTCAACGCGTTGAAACCGCTCATCGAGTCGGCGCCCTTTGTCATCACTTGCGATGAAGAGATTGCGACGGAGTGGGCGAGCGAGGGAGATGGCTCAGTCCAACGCAGGATCTATTGGTGCCCGGACAAAACGCTGCCGATTGTCATGTGGTCACTCGCCGGCGCGTTCTTGGCCAGGACTTTGCATCGCACATACCGCAACAGTGTTTTGCAATTGGCCGAGATGATGGAGCAACTGGCCGATCTGC
The DNA here is from genome assembly GCA_003219225.1 of Verrucomicrobiota bacterium. Taxonomy (GTDB): domain Bacteria; phylum Verrucomicrobiota; class Verrucomicrobiia; order Chthoniobacterales; family UBA10450; genus AV17. Next base: position 693 of record QHPZ01000226.1, read on the forward strand.
AATTCGATTACGAGAAGCTTCTTAATGCTTCACAAAAGCTGATGGTTGGCTCCAAGCACGCGAGCTATCGCGATCTCGTGCGCCGGACACAGCAACTCGTCCGCAAAACCATCCCGCCCAAAAGCACCGTCCTTGTCGTGAGCAAGGGCGATCCTGAACTGGTGAACTTGGAAAATCGTCGCGGTCTCCACTACCCGCAGCTCAAGGATGGGATTTGGGCCGGCCATTACCCTACCAACAGCGCCGCGGCAATCACCCAACTGGAGAAACTTCGAGCTAAAGGGGCGGAGTATTTTCTCTTGCCCGCCATCTACAGCTGGTGGCTTGATTACTACAAGGATTTCGCGCGCCACCTCTCCGCACGCTATCGCATCGCCGTGGCCGAGACGGACACTGCGACGATTTTCGATCTGCGCTCGACAAGCAAACCTAAGCGCACAACAATCGCGCGGTCGAGCCGGTCGAAAACAGCAAAAGCCGCACGCATGAGCCGGTCGTCCGTCCGCCGAACGCGCACGCACACTCAGAGGCGCAGCAGAAAAACCGAGCCGAGCCGTCGCCATTGAAACCGTTTTACCTGTGAACAAAAAAGTTCCTGCTCAACCTGGCACCATGTCTGATCGGGACAATCCCGTCATCATCATGGCGATGGGCCGCTCCGGCAGCACTCTGCTCATGCGTTTGATCAATTGCAGTCCGGACATCATGGTCTGGGGGGAGCACAATGGTTTTCTCACCGCGTTCGGCAGGGCTTTTCATGCGCTCACCTGCACTTTTGCTACCGATTGCATGCGGAACTCAGAGCGCTTTACCGAAGTCGTTCTTAATCAACAGCCAATTATTCTCAGTCGCGGCGAACGGTGGTCTTGTGAATGGGTCAACGCCTTTACCAAAAGCGATGTGCTTTCTGCCTTTCGCAAACTGATTGTCGATCTGCTGGCGCGGCGTGTCCCGGAAGGAGTGCGTTGGGGATTCAAGGAGATCAGATACCACGGCGAAGAAATCGAATTGCTCAGGACGCTGTTTCCACGCGCCCAATTTATACTTCTGCTTCGCAACCCAGTTCACGTGCTGCAAAGCATCTCCCGCCACTTCACCCGCGGCGATCCCAAGCGAACGATGCAAACGATGCTTCGCTATCTCGATTTTCTTGCGCTTGTTCAAAAGCAGCTCGAACACAAAAGGCAGGACGTGCTCGTCTCCCATTACGAATTACTGCTTGAGAGCCCGGAGGAACAACTGAGCAGGCTCGAACAATTCCTCGGCACTTCCTTTGCGCGGCCGAACTGCGAAGCGATCCTGAGCGAACGCAAAAAGCTCCGTGAACCGCCCGCCGATGTGCATTCGGAGTTGGCCGCCTTCGTGGAAACAAGCAGGCTGCCAATTGACCCAGGTAAGGTATTGGTGCTGGCCGATCAGTATCGGACGTTGTTAAACGCTGCCAGGACGCCGCAAACGGTAGCGACCTGAACATTCTGCCACTGAGTCTTGGCTAAACGTTTTCGGCAGGGGTCGGTAGTAATCGGCGGATCGCTCGCGCAGAAGCCGCACTTCGGTGGTCTCACGTGGGTGTTCTTGCAATTGCTGCTCGGTTTTAGACGGCTTGGGTGGGACGTCCTTTTCCTCGACCGGCTTGACCCCGAGATGTGCGTCGATGTCTCAGGCGCGCACTGTTCGTTTGAATCCTCGATCAACGTCCGTTACCTCGGGCAGGTCATGGCTGAGTACGACTTGAAGGATGCCTTTGCTGTCGCTGGCGAAGGCTACCGGCGCTTCATCGGCCTTACCCGCTCGCAAGTCATGGAACGCGTACGGAAAGCCGATTTCTTCCTCAACGTCATGGGCTTTTTCGCGGATCCTGAAATCGCGGGCGCAGCACGCCGCCGCGTTCTTTACGATATCGACCCTGGATTCACGCAAATATGGCACGAGCTCGGTCTGGCCGATCTGCTGCGAGGCCAGGATGACTTCGTCACTGTGGGAGAAAACATCGGCCACGATAGCTGTTCGATCCCGACATGTGGCCGCGCCTGGATCCGCACTCGTCATCCGGTCGTGCTGGATCAATGGCCGGTTGCAAATACAGCTCAAAATGGTCGTTTCACCGATCTCGGCGCGTGGCGCGGTCCGACTGGCCCGATCGAGTACGGGGGCGAGACCTATGGCCTGCGCGTCCATGAGTTCCGCAAGTTCGTTGCACTGCCGCGCCTGACCGGCGAGCAGTTCGAGGTCGCGTTCGACATTCATCCAGCCGAGGTCAAGGACCTCGCTCTCCTGGCCGAAAACAATTGGCGCCTGGTCGATCCGCAAACCGTCGCGGCAGGGCCGGTCGGGTATCGAAATTACCTCTCGAATTCGCAGGCACAGTTCATGGTCGCCAAAGGCATGTACGTGCAATCGCGCAGCGGTCTGATTAGTGATCGTTGCGCGTGCTATCTTGCCGCTGGCAAGCCGGTGCTCGCGCAAGACACCGGGTTCAGCGCAAATTATCCAACCGGTGCCGGATTGATCGCGTTCTCATCACTCGAGGAAGCGCGCGCCGGAGTGGCCGAGATCGCGCGTGAGTACCACAAGCATTCCCGCGCGGCACGCGCGATTGCCGAAGAGTATTTCAATTCCGACAACGTGCTGGCAGAACTTGTAGCGAAGCTGGCATGAGCAACGGTGTCGTTATTGTCGCCGGCGCTTTGGCGAACAAGCCGTCCAATGGCGGCAACGCCTGGACACGGCTAAACTGGTTGCTGGGTTTTCGCCGATCAGGTTTTGATCCTTACTTCATTGAAGAGATCAATTCGAACATTTGCGTAGCTGCAAATGGTCAGCCGGTCCGGCCGGAGGATTCGGTGAACGCCACCTACTTCCGCGCAGTCATGAAGCAGTTCGGTTTTGAAAACCGCGCCAGCCTCGTTTGCGATGACGGAACAGATATTATCGGTGCCGGGCTCGACCAGTTGGAAAAGCTAGCCAGGCACGCCGACATCCTGCTCAACATCAGCGGACACTTACAGCTACCTGCTTTGAAATTAGCACCTCGCTGCAAAATTTATTTAGACGACGACCCGGGCTACACACAATGCTGGCACGCCACCGGACAGCTCGGCACCCGCCTCGCCGGTCATGATGATTACTTCACGCTCGGCGCAAACATCGGCACGTCGCGGTGCACCATTCCGACCGGCGACGTTCACTGGCGAACGACGCGCGTCCCGATTGTCCTTGCCGAGTGGCCGCCGATTGCCGCGTCCGGTTTCGATCGATTCACAACCGTCGCCAGTTGGCGCGGAGCATTCGGCCCGGTGACTTTGGACGGCAACACTTACGGCCCCAAAGCGCACGAGTTTCGCAAATTTCTCGCGCTGCCGGCCAAAACCGAACTCAAGTTTCAGATCGTCTTGGATATTCACCCGGCTGATTGGAAAGATCGACAAGCACTGGTCAATGCCGGCTGGGATGTTGCTTCACCGGAATTGGCAGCTACTCCAGACGCTTTTCGCGCTTACGTCCAAAACTCGAGCGCCGAGTTCTCGGTCGCGCAGCCCATCTATGTCGGGACGCGCAGCGGCTGGTTCAGTGATCGGAGCGCCGCTTATCTCGCCTGCGGCAAGCCAACATTGCTTCAGGACACCGGATTCAGTCGCCTTCTGCCAACCGGTGAAGGCCTGGTGACGTTCACCACGTTCGACGAAGCGATTGAAGGCGCGGCGAAGATTGCCTCGAATTATGCGCATCATTGTCGCGCCGCCCGCGCATTAGCAGAGGAATATTTCGATTCTGATAAAGTTCTCGCCAAACTGCTTAGCGAAATCTCCACCGATGAGGTCGAAAGAAAACGTCAACCGGCTTAACTGGGGCTGCGGGAATACGCATCCGCCCGGGTGGATCAATTCAGATATCAAGTCCGGGCACGGGATTCAGGTGGTCGCCGATATTCGTGATGGACTACCGTTCGCCACCGATAACTTCGATTACGCTGTCAGTGTTCACGCGCTCCCGGAGCTCGGCTACCCCGAGCTGCTTCCGGCGCTACGAGAACTGCGGCGCGTGCTCAAACCACGCGGCACTTTGCGGCTCGTATTGCCCGATCTACTGAAAAGCGTCGACGCGTTTCGTGCCGGCGAGCGCGATTACTTCGCCGTCCCGGACGAAGAAATGGAGCGACTCGGTTCCAAGCTCGCCGTTCAACTCATCTGGTTGGGCTATACCCGCTCGGTATTCACTCCCGATTTTATCGAGGAGCTCTTGTTGAAAGCCGGATTTTCGGCCGTGCACCATTGCGCATTCAAGCAAACACGGAGCGGCTGGCCCGAGATCGTCGAACTGGACAATCGCGAACGCGAAAGTCTCTTCGTCGAGGGGGTAAAGTAGCTGCTATGCCCGGAGAACGCTGCCTCATCGTCAATGCCGACGACCTTGGCCTGAGCGCCGAGACCAATCGCGGCATCTTTGAAGCGCACGAGCACGGCATCGTGACCAGCGCCAGCTTGATGGTGCGACGCGGCGCCGCTCCCGAGGCTGCTGAACGAGCCCGCGCCTACTCACGTTTGACCGTCGGTCTGCATGTCGATCTTGGCGATTGGTCGTTAGAGAACGGCCAGTGGCAGCAAACATCCGAAATCGTGCCGCTCAACGACGTGGCCGCAGTTGAAACGGAAATTTCCCGACAGCTTCAGTCCTTCGAGCAACTAACCGACCGGAAACCCACGCATCTCGATTCTCATCACAATGTTCACCGGGATAATTCTCTGCGCGCCATCTTTCGAAAAATCGCGCGCCGGCTCGGAGTACCGCTGCGCAATTTCAACGTGGGCGTCAGATTTTGTGGCGCATTTTACGGACAACATAACGGCCGCCCCATGCCCGACTGGATCAGCAGCGAAAATCTGCGCCGCATTATTCGCGAGCTCCCCGAGGGCGTAACTGAACTGCCCTGTCATCCGGGTTTCGATTTGGAGCTCGCTTCCGATTACCGCGAGCAGCGTCCGCAGGAGGTGCGCGCACTGTGTGATCCTGCCGTGCGCGCCGAGCTTGAGCGTGAAGCTGTGGTCCTGCGCTCTTTTGCCGACGTCCCGGCGACGGCAAATTAATTCACCTCAATCTTGCGGGTGATAGTACAATGACCTCCCGCATGAACCCGCGAGGACTGCGCATTTTGTTCGCCGGAATGATCGCGGCCGATCCGTTCCAGGGCGGTGCCACCTGGGCGGTCCTGCAATATCTCCTCGGGTTCCGACAACTTGGGCACGACGTGGTTTTTGTCGAACCGATCAAACCGGAATCGCTGCGGCCGGCGGGCAGCTCGCTCGAAAACTCCGAAAACGCCGCCTACTTCCGGGCGACGATCGAAGAGTTCGGTCTGAGCGACCACGCCGCTCTCCTCCTCGTTGGAACAGACCAAACGGTCGGTCTCACCTACGACGAGCTCAGGAAACAAACCGGCGATGTCGATGTGCTCTTCAACGTTTCTGGAATGCTGCAGGACCCGGCGCTGTTGGAAAGAATCCCGCGTCGCGTTTACGTCGATCTCGACCCAGCCTTCGTGCAGCTGTGGGAAAGCGTCTGCAAGATCGACATGCACTTTTCCCATCACACGCATTTTGTCACCGTTGCCCAGGCCATGGGTTCGAAGGAATGCTGCGTGCCGACCTGCGGTCGCGATTGGACGACGACTTTCCAGCCAGTCGTACTCGAGCAGTGGCCCGTCGCCGACGCGATCGTGCACAATGCTCTAACCACGGTAGCGAACTGGCGCGGTTATGGCTCCATCGAACATGAAGGCCGGCATTACGGACAGAAAGCGCATTCGTTACGAAACTTTTTTGAACTTCCTAAACTGACCACGGAGAAATTTGTGCTCGCTCTTGGCATCCATCCCGAAGAAAAGAGAGATGTGCAGGCCCTGCGGGAGAACAACTGGGAACTGCTTGACCCGATCGAGTGCGTCGGCTCGCCCGGCCGCTACCGTGCGTTCATCCAGGGATCAAAGGCCGAGTTCGGCATCGCCAAATGCGGTTACGTCGTATCGCAATGCGGCTGGTTCAGCGACCGCAGCGCCTGTTATCTCGCCTCCGGCCGTCCCGTTCTCGAGCAGGAGACCGGCTTCAGCCGATTTCTTCCCATTGGCGAAGGTCTCTTCGCCTTCACCACGATCGATGAAGTGCTGAGCGCGATCGCCGAGATCAACCGCGACTATCCCCGACATCGCCGCGCTGCGCGCGTCCTGGCCGAACAATATTTCGATTCGCGCCGCGTCCTCCCTCGCCTGCTCGAAATAATTGGAGCGTACCCATGAGAGGCGTCCTAAACCCGCTCGACCCGATTGTCCCGCCGGATGAACTCCACGACGCGCTGCAGAAGGTGCTCTCGGATCATTTTAGCGAACCGATCACGATCATCGAATGGCACCGCGAAGTCTCGCAATACAGCGCCAGTTACATGATCGAAGAGATCGATCTGCATCTCGCCGGTCGCGGCGATTTGAAGCTCATGTTCAAGGATCTGAGCCCGAATGCGCTCCTGACCGAGGCGATCCGGAACAAGCCGGCGTTCTGCGATGACTCGCTTCGCGAGATTGAGACCTACCGCAAAATCCTGCAGCGCTCGCAACTCGGCACCGCCACCTTCTATGGCGCGGTGGTGGATGAAAACATCCACCGTTACTGGCTCTTCCTGGAACGACTTGAGCCGGTGCACCTCTGGCAGATGGGCGAATTTATCGTTTGGGAACGCGTCGCCGCGTGGCTCGCGCGCGCGCATCTGGTTTTAGCCGAGCCGGCGCGCTGGGGTCATCGACGTTCACGTCACCTCCTCCGGCACGATCGCGATTTTTATCAGCACTGGATGAAACGCGCCCAGGAGTTCGTGCGCCACCGCGACAAGTCAGCAGATCATTCCGCGGTGAACGCGATCGATCGCATCGCCGCCAGATACGATTCCGTCGTCGATCGTCTCGTTGCGCTGCCGCCCACCATTATTCACGGCGAATTTTATCCTTCCAACGTTTTGCTCGAGCAACAAGAGAGCGAAACCCCGCGCGTTTGCGCCGTCGACTGGGAAATGGCGGCCTACGGCCCGGGCTTGATCGATCTCGCCGCCTTGACCAGCGGCTGGAAGTCCGAACAGCGCCTCTCGATGGTGCGCCATTACTACATGGCCTTGGACGACGAGCTCCGCGACAAGTGGGATTTCGGAACGTTCGAGACCGATCTCACTTGTTGCCACCTCCACTAGGCCATCCAGTTCCTCGGTTGGTCGCGCGATTGGGCCGCCCCGCCCGAGCACGCTCAGGATTGGCTTGATGAAGCCATCACCGTGGCTGCGCAACTGGTTCTTTGATCGAATCACTGCGCGGCGCGAAGAGGTTTCGCATTGCGCGCCACAATGATTTCGCGCGTGGCGCTGCGCCGGCGCGCGCGACCAGCACGGGACAATTGGCGTGATTGAGAATGCTGCGGGTGAGGTCGCCCATGATGTAATGGCGCACCAAGCCGCGCGCTCACGATCAGATCGTAGCTTTGCTCGCGCGCTTCGGCGAACAACTGATCGATCACTAGCCCGTGACGGATGCGCACCTCGGCCGGCACACCCTTTTTCTCAAGATCCTGTTTTTGCCTGAGCAAATTGAGACCGAGCTCGGATTTCGATTCGAGCAATCGCTCGACGTCTTCCTCCATCTGCACGAGGTCGGCATAAATCGCTGGCGGTTCCGCCATTACGTGCAGCAGCGTGACCGAGAAAACGCTTCAACTGCCCCCATTCACCGATCGCGACCAACACCGGCGGCGAAATCGATTTGATCACTTCGTAGGTTTTTTCCGAGCGCCAGTACGGCCCGGTCGACGCGATGTGGCGCGCGCCAATCACGACCAGTTCGTATTTCGTTGTGGTCGTTTGATCGACAATCTGCCGAACCGGTTCGCCCGTCTTTACGACAATCTGCGGCGAACCGCCCCCGGCCCGGAGCGATTGGCCTTCGCCCTCCAGCGCCTCGCGCAACGGCTGTTCATCTTCAGGTTTCTCGGCGATGCCCAGCAATGTCGTCGCGGCGCGCAACGGACCCGCCAGCGCTCCGCCCAAGCGGGTCGCGCTTTCTCCCTGAGGCGTGCCGTCACTGCAAATCAAAATCTTCATCGGCTTCTAAAGTTTGTGGCCCGTGATGAGCGTGTAAATCACGATGGCCGCACCAATCAGCGGCAGTGGCACAAACGCCATCCGAATTTTCGGGCCGGCAAAATATTGAGTGCAGATCGCGCCAATCTGGGCGCCAATCGCCGCCCCGGTGTGCATCACCAGCGCGATCAAGATGTCGACGTTGCCCTTCACCGCATGCGTGAACGTGCCGTAGCTGGCGGAGATGATGATCTCAAAGAGATCGGTCCCGACGGCGAGGTGCGTCGGGATGCCGAGCACGTAGACCATCGAAGGCATCCGAATGTAACCGGCCCCGCCGCCAAGAAACCCACTGAAACACCCACCGATGAAAGCGACCAGCAAAATGATCCAGAGCGAAATCGCTTTTATGCCCGAGGCGGGCAGTTCGATCATCGGCCAAATGTTCAACCGCTGAATTCCACGCGTCACGTGCTGGAAGGCGGAATGGTCTTGTTTTGCTTTTAGGTCTGTCACCGCTCCTGGCGCGCGTACTCGCTTTCGTGAGGCCAGTGTCTTGCGGCTCTCCCAAATCATGAAAGTCGAGATGCTCACGTAGACCGCAATTGAAACAATGCTCACGACCAAATTGACGTTGCCCGCGCGTTTCAACATTTGGATCAACTGCGCCCCTGCTTCCGCACCGGCAATTGTCCCGAAGGCCATGATCAGCCCAAGTCGAAGATCGACATTGCCGAAGGCGCGATGTTGTCGCACCGCCACGACCGATTTGCCAACGATGTGCGCGAGGTCCGTGCCGACAGCGAAATTCCAGTCCAATCCCACGACGCGCAGCGCCGGGCCGGCAATGAAACTCCCGCCGACTCCGAAAAAGCCGCCCAAAATCCCGATCACAAACCCCATGATGGCGAGATAAATCGGGCTGATGTGCGCGCCGGAGATGGGAAACGACATCATCTTAATTTTCGCCTCCCGCGAATCAGCCGCAGCAAAATCGTGGTCACATTCTGGAGAAGGACCGCCTGGCCGATCATCAGCAGAACGGCGGTGCCCGCGTAGGCGTAGCGATGGTTCCGTTCCAGCGAGTGCAGCCCTTCACCAAGAAAGTGCAAAACCAGGAAGAAATAGCCGATCACCAAGACGGCATAAACCGCCAGCTCGATCACGAAAGCGCGCAAGGTTGTGGCTGTTTCCTTTTTCATTGCCAGAGTTCCACATGCTTCGCGCCCGCGTCGCGCCGCGGTTGCGTGGCGTTGGTTTTACGGGCAAATTGCATTGTGCTTCCCCCGTTTTCTTTTAACGTTTCTCTCCATTTTAGTTAAAGGGTAAAAACCATGGCCGACGCTGCCAACAAATATCCCGAGAATGTGCCGGGAAAATTTTATGTCGATGACCAATGTATCGACTGCGATCTCTGCCGCGAAACCGCACCGGCCAATTTCAAGCGCAACGACGACGGCGGCCATTCCTACGTTTATAAACAAGCGGAGACGCCCGAGGAAGAAGGCCTTTGCAAGGAAGCGATGGAAGGCTGCCCGGTCGAAGCCATCGGCAACGACGGCGCCTAAGATCGACAATCACTCTGGCGGATTTCGCTGATTTCCAAATCCCGGTCGCGCTCACCGTTGCCGGGTCCGACAGCAGCGCCGGCGCGGGCGTGCAGGCCGATCTGAAAACATTCAGCGCGCTTGGTGTTTACGGATTGAACGCGGTCACCTGCGTGGTCGCGGAAATTCCCGGCAAAGTTTCGCGGATCGAGCCGCTCAGCCCCGCGCTGGTTCGCGACCAAATCGAAGTGCTCGCAGGAAATTTCCCAATCGCCGCGATAAAGACGGGTTTGCTTTGCTCGGCCAAAATCATCACCGCTGTGGCGCAGGCGATTGTCGATCTTGCGCCCAACATTCCGCTCGTAGTCGATCCGGTGTTCGTCGCCACCACTGGCGACGTGCTGTTGAAAGATGAAGCCATCGAAATTTGCGAGAAAGAATTGTTCCCACGCGCGACGCTCGTGACGCCGA
>QHPZ01000045.1:0-7608 GCA_003219225.1 Verrucomicrobiota bacterium
GTTCGCACGCGCGCTTGCTCAGAACATTGCGACTGCGACCAAAGATGCCGCGCTCGGCACAATGCTGGCGGCGATTCCGGCGCCGGGCGGCGCGGCCGCATTCGATGAGCAGTGGCTGAGTGAAGCGGCGAGAGATTTGATGTCGCGACCCGGCGCGAGCCTCGTGCTCGCCGGCCCCGATCAGCCGGCAATAGTGCAATTGCTGACTTACGCGATCTACGCCGCCCTGAAAAGTTTCGGCGCCACGGTCGTGGTGCGCGAATTCGCGCGTGGTTCAAAGCCGCAGAGCATTGCGCAGTTCGCGGCCGATCTGAACGATGGCGCGGTCAAGCAACTCTTCATTCTTGGCGGCGACCCGGTTTACAGCGCGCATCGGGCACTTGCCGCAGATCCTTCCACGAATTTGCCGCTCGATTGGGCCGATCTGCAAAAGAAAGTGCCCGAAGTGGTGCGGATCGGCTATTACGAGGACGCCACTTCGGAATTGAGTCACTGGTACGTCCCGGCCGCGCATTACTTGGAATCGTGGGGTGACGCGCTCACTGCCGACGGCTCGTACTTGTCGATCCAACCGATGATTTTGCCGCTGTTCGCCGGTCTATCGGAGATCGAATTGCTGAACATGTTGCTCGGCGCGCCGTCACCCAAAGGTCCTGAGCTCGTCCAGGAAACATTTCGCACAACCAATCCACCGGGCGATTTCGAGACGGCTTGGACGCGTTTTCTGCACGACGGAGTCGCGTTGCATCTTCGCGTGCACGATCGCCCGCCGGTGTTCAACGCCGGCGCGGCTGCGGCGGTGGCGCAGTTGCCCGGAATGTGGACGGCGCCGCCCGCGCCGAGTGCCGATTCGCCCGAGATCGTCCTCGCGCGCAGCTACGCGATGGACGACGGCCGCTACGCCAACAACGGCTGGCTGCAAGAATTGCCCGACCCGGTGACGAAACTGACCTGGGACAACGGCGCGCTCATCAGTCCGAATTTTGCCAAGCAGTTGAAAGTCGAGACCGGCGATCTCGTTCAAATCACAATCACTGAAGCCCAGCGCGACCAAAACAACCGGCCGATCAAGCGCGAGCTGGTCATCGCGGCAGTGGTCTTGCCCGGGCATGCCGATAATTCAGTGACGATCCCGCTTGGCTACGGCCGGAAGAAAACCGGGCCAGTCGGCGAAGAAGCCGGATTCAACGCTTACCTCCTGCGCACGTATGCGAACCCGCATTTCACCGTGGCCAATGGCCAAACGATCGAGCACGTGAGCGTGACGAAAGTTGGCCGCAAATACCCGCTCTCGATCACGCAGGACCATTTCAGCATCGAAGGCCGCGGACTGGTGCGCGAAGCGACACTGGCCCACTACCGCGAAGATAATGAGTTCGTCGAAAAAGCGGCGGGTTTGGACGAAGCGCCGCCGCATTTGCCGACGATTTACAATCATCCGCCGCTGACGGCGACCTATCAGTGGGGCATGAATGTCGATCTCAACGTGTGCACGGGTTGCAGCGCGTGCGTGATCGCGTGTCAGGCTGAGAACAACATCCCGATCGTCGGCAAGCTCCAAGCCGGCCACGGCCGCACCATGCATTGGATCCGGATCGACCGTTATTTCGCGAGCGCGAAACCCTTCAATCAGGACAACGGCGACTGGCCGGCGCACGCCGAGATGGTGCATCAGCCGATGATGTGTCAGCACTGCGAGAACGCGCCTTGCGAAACTGTCTGTCCGGTCAACGCGACCATTCACAGCGAGGACGGCCTCAACGTCATGGCTTACAATCGTTGCGTCGGCACGCGTTATTGCGCGAACAATTGCCCGTTCAAGCGGCCGATCGGGAAAAAGAAAATCGCCGGGCAATTTGCGATTCACCGGGAGTATTTTGCGCCGTTGACCGAGAAGGGCGCGCCCGACATTACCAAGTTGCAGAAGAACCCGAACGTGACCGTGCGTATGCGCGGGGTGATGGAGAAATGCACGTTCTGTGTGCAACGAATCGAGGAGGCCAAAATCGCGGCGCACGCGCGCGCCGGCGCGTCCAACAACACGCGCATTCCGCGCGATTCATTCACGGTCGCGTGCGCGCAGGCCTGCCCGACCGGGGCGATCGTGTTCGGCGACATCAGCGATCCGGAAAGCCGCGTCTCCAAACTCAAACAGCAGGACCGCAATTATCGGCTGCTGCAATATTTGAACGTGAACGCGCGCACGAGTTATCTCGCTCGCATTCGCAATCCAAACCCGCGCATGCCCGACGCGGGCGAGATCGGCGTCGCCAGCCCGGAGAAGGTGGGATGAAGATGTCGATGTTTGTGATTATCGATCCAGCGCAACTGGCAATGTGATCATGGACCAAACACCCACCGCACCGGAGATCATCGCGGCCGAAGCCTCGACCGCAGTGGAGCAACCGCTTGGGCGGGTGCCGCTGTTGTTGAACCGCCGCAATTTCAGTTGGCTAACCGAGCGGATCTCCGGTGTGGTCGAGCAACCGGCGCCGCGCTGGTGGTGGGTCACTTTTACAATCACGGCCGGCATCGCGGCCTTCGGGCTCTTCTGCATGGGCTATCAAATCTCCACCGGCGTCGGCACGTGGGGCTTGAATCATCCGGTCGGCTGGGCCTGGGACATTACCAACTTCGTGTTCTGGATCGGTATCGGTCATGCCGGCACCCTCATCTCGGCCATCTTGTATTTGCTTCGCCAGAGGTGGCGCACCTCGATTAACCGTTCGGCCGAAGCGATGACGCTGTTTGCCGTGATGTGCGCCGCGATCTTTCCCGGGATCCATGTCGGGCGCGTCTGGATGGCGTAGTATCTCGCGCCGTTGCCTAACAACTACGGCATCTGGCAGAACTTCCGCAGCCCGCTGATGTGGGACGTCTTTGCGGTTTCGACCTATTTCACCGTCTCGGTTTTGTTTTGGTACACCGGACTCGTTCCCGATTTGGCGACGTTGCGCGACCGCGCCCGCTCAAAAATTAAGAAGTTCATGTTTGGCATCTTCGCGCTCGGCTGGCGCGGCTCGAACCGTAACTGGCGCCATTACGAGATAGCGTATCTGCTTCTCGCCGGTCTTTCTACCCCGCTCGTGCTCTCCGTTCACAGCGTGGTGTCGTTCGACTTCGCGACCTCAATCCTGCCCACCTGGCACTCGACGATTTTCCCGCCTTATTTCGTGGCCGGCGCGATCTTCGGCGGCTTCGCCATCAAGCTGCACGATATCATCACGCCGCAGCACATCGACAAAATGGCGAAGATCATTTTACTGACTGGCTCGTTCGTCGCGTATGCCTACGCGATGGAATTTTTCATCTCCTGGTACAGCGGCAACGCGTTTGAGCGCTTCGCGTTTTGGAACCGGGTGTTCGGTCCCTACTGGTGGTATTGGTGGGTGGGCATGTTGTTTTGCAACGTGCTTTCGCCGCAGCTCTTCTGGTTCCGCTGGTGTCGCCGCAACCTTTACGTCGTCTACTTCGTCTGCATGTGCGTGAACGCCGGGATGTGGTTCGAGCGTTTCATCATCATCGTCGGCGGCCTGCATCGCGATTTTCTGCCCTCGGCCTGGGGCTTGTTCATTCCGACTTGGGTCGACATTTGGACCTTCATCGGCACGCTCGGCATCTTCACGTCGCTCTTTCTGGTGTTCGTTCGTTACCTGCCGATGATCGCGATGAGCGAAGTAAAAATCGTCGTGCCCGAAGCGGACGCGCATTATGCCACGGCGGTTGAGCATCACCCGGTCGCGCCCGGTGGAAAGGAGCGCACATGAACAATCTGCGAACGCCTTCCGGCCACCGTGTTTACGGCATGGGCGCGGAGTATCCAAGCGCCGCCGCGCTCTACAACGCGGCGAAAATGGTGCGCGACGCCGGGTTCAAACGTTGGGACGTGCATTCGCCATTTCCGATCCACGGAATGGACGAAGCGATGGGGCTCGGCAAGTCGTGGTTGAGCGGCTGGGTTCTTTTTGGCGGCGTCTCCGGTCTGCTCACGGCCGCGTTGATCGAATTCGGGCCGTCTTCTTTTCTTTACCCGCTCGTGGTGCACGGCAAACCGACAAACTTCATGACCGTGCCGGCGTTTTTCCCAATCATGTTCGAGCTCACGGTGTTGTTTGGGGCCTTTGCCGCATTCTTCGCGTGGCAAATCATGAACGGCCTGCCGCGCTGGCATCATCCCTTGTTCAATTGGGAGCGGTTCAGTCGCGCAACCAACGACGGCTTCTTTCTCATCATCGAAGCGCGCGACCCGCGTTTCACCGAACTCGAAGCGCGCGACCTCCTCGAACGTAGCGGCGGCCAGCACATCACGATCATTCACGAGGACTGACGATGCTGCGCGGTTTCCTTTTGATTTCACTTTTGTTCACGATCGCGCTCGTGGCCGTGTTTGGGTTTCGCGGCCAGAAAAGCACCGGGCCGCCGCTCGAAATTTTTCCCGACATGGTGCGGCAAATGAAAGTGCGCGCGCAGGCGCCGCTGGATTTCTTCGCCGATGGGCGCGGGCCGCGGTTGCCGGTCGCGGGCACGGTGCCGATTGGCTACGACATGCCGACCCTGCAAATGCGGCCGCCGCCGCCCGGGCAAACACCCACGCGCGGGCGGCTCGCATTTAGCGAAGGCACCGATTACTACAACACCGGCAAAATGGGCGATCGCTGGGGCACTGGGCTGCCGATGCCGGCCACGCCCGAGTTGATCAAACGCGGTCAGGAGCGGTTCAACATCACTTGCGCGATGTGTCACGGCGCGACCGCGCAGGGTAACGGCATCACCAAACAGTATGGCCTAACGACCGTAGTCAGTCTCCAGGACGATCGCATCCGAAAAATGGCCGACGGCGAAATTTTCAACACGATCACGAACGGAAAAAACACGATGATGGCGTATGGCCCGAACATCGTGGTGAGCGATCGCTGGGCAATCATTGGTTATTTGCGCGCACTGCAGCGCAGCCGGGCCGGAACGATTGTCGATGTTCCGCCCGATCATCGCGCCGATTTGGAGAAACCGGCCGAATCGCCCCCGCCGCTGGGACAACCGGCGAAACCCGAGGCGCAGAAAAAATGAGCGATCGTCCCCACACGCTGCCCACGCCCGAAGGCGAATACTTCGAGACGAACCGGTTCACCGGGCTTTCCGTTTTGCTCGGGATCATCGCTTTTGTCGCGCTTGCGCTCTGCGGCGTCGGCGCGGCGATCGATCCGAAGCAGCTCAGTTTCTCCTGGCTGTTCGCGTTTGCGTTTTTCTTTACGCTCTGCGCCGGTTGTTTTTTCTGGACGATTGTCCATTACGCCACTGACGCGGAATGGACCGTGGTGGTGCGGCGGCAGTTGGAGAACATCGCGGTGCTTATCGCGGTGCTGGCGGTGTTTTTCATCCCGATTCTGCTCCTCCGCCATCATCTCTACGAATGGATGAACATTCCGCCGGGCGAAGAAAAGACGCTCGATTCCAAACGCGCTTACCTGAACTTCGGCTTCTTCGTCGCGCGCGCGGTCGTCTTCCTTGGCTTTTTCATCATCGCCTCGCAATTGCTGCGACGTTTTTCCGTGCTTCAGGACAAGGACGGCAACCCGAAGTTCACCATCTGGCTGCGCCGAGTTGCTTTTGCGAGCCTACCCATGTTTGCGCTTTTCCTCACCTTCGGCGCGTTCGATTGGCTGATGAGCCTGAACTATCGCTGGTTCTCCACCATGTTCGGCGTTTACATCTTCGCCGGCACCGCCGGCAGCTCGATGTCGCTGCTCGTACTTGTGATCACGGCGCTGCGCCGCGCCGGTTATCTCAAGGACGTGGTGACGATGGAGCATTACCACATCATGGGAAAATGGATGCTGGCCTTCTGCATTTTCTGGGCCTACATCGGTTTTGGCCAATACATGCTCATCTGGTATGCGAACATGCCGGAGGAAACGCAGTACTTTTTGACCCGCAATACCGAGTCGTGGTGGGCGCTGAGCATGCTGCTGGTGATCGGGCGCTTCTTCGGGCCGTTTGCCATTTTGCTGGTGCGTTCGGTGAAAAAACATCCGAGCCAGCTCTGCTTAATCTCCGCGTGGATCGTGTTCATGCAGCTGCTCGACATGTATGTGATCGTTCTACCGGCGCTCCATGGGACCGGCGTCCACCTGAGCCTGTGGGATTTTGTTGCGCTGATCGCGATCGGGACCACGCTCGCCTTTGTTTATCTGCGCATCGTTGGGAACACGTCGCTCTTTCCCGTGCGCGATCCGCGGCTGGTCGAATCCTTGCGCCTGGTGAACTGATATGGCCGATGCCGAATCCATCCGTGAAGCCGTGCGCGCGCGCGCGCCGTTCTCCACCTGGGTTGGAGTTGTTTGTCTCTTTTTTCTCTTCGGCGTCATCACTCTGGCAATTGTCGGGCCGGCACCGCGCGGCGACACCTATGAACAGGAGCGCGCGAAAAAACGCGCCGACAATTTGAAAGCCGCGCGTGAAGCGGACGCAAAAGAGCTGGGGAGCTACGGCTGGATCGACAAAAATAAAGGCGTGGTGCGCGTCCCAATTGCTCGTGCAATGGAATTGACGGTCGCGGAACTGTCGCGACAAAGACCCGCACCCGCGAATCCGATCGCCGCGGCGGCAGCGCAAGCTGCTTCCCCCGCGCCCGCTGGCGCCGCGCCGCCCTCGCCGAGCGCGTCACCGGCGCCGCAACCGACCGGCACGCCCAAGCCGATTTCAATCGCGGGTCCACGCTCGGAAGCGGGCGTGCAACCGGCGGCGGCGGTCAAACCCGCAGGTGCGGAACCGGGTTCGCAGCCCGGCGCATCCAGCACGCCCGCCGCCTCACCGCAAACATCCGCCGCCCAACCAGCAGTTTCACCTACGCCAAATGCAACGCCGTCGGCACCGGGCAGTCCGTTGCCAGTGCGCGGAAAAACGCCGCCGCAATCGCCATCACCCAACCAGCCGTGAAGATGCCGATCTTCTGAGTGAAATATGGACGCCACTGAGATCCCGCTGAAAGCGCCCTCGGTGCCGACGCATGCGCCGGCGACCGAAGCCGAGCAGTACGAGCGCGCGCTCATTGATTCGTCCACGCGCGTGCCGGTGTTAATGTTTTACGCCTCGGCGATTGTCTGGCTGCTCATCGGCACTCTGCTGGCCATGCTCGTGTCGTTCAAAGCGCACTGGGCCGATCTGTTGTCCGGCGTGAGTTTCCTCACCTGGGGCCGGCTGCGCCCAGCGCACATGAATATCGTGGTTTACGGCTGGGCATCGATGGCGGCGATGGGCACCGCTGTTTGGATCATGGCGCGCTTGTGCCGCACTGTGCTCCGGCATCCGCTCGTGATCGTCGCGGGCGGGATTTTTTGGAACCTCGGTGTGCTCATGGGCGTCATCGGAATTCTGATGGGCGATAGCACCGGCCATCAATGGCTCGAGTTTCCGCCCTATGCCGCGATCGTGCTCTTTGTCGGCTACACGCTGATGCTCTCCTGGGCCGTGCTCATGTTCCGGTTCAGGCGCGGCGATCAGATTTACGTCACGCAGTGGTATCTGCTCGGGGCCTTTCTGTGGTTCCCGTGGCTCTACGCCGCCGCGGAACTAATGCTCTTTGCTATCCCGGTGCAAGGCGTGATGCAG
>QHPZ01000045.1:7629-9524 GCA_003219225.1 Verrucomicrobiota bacterium
CAACGTGATGTTTCTGTGGCTGGGCGCCATTGCGCTCGGCACCGCCTATTACATGATCCCCAAAGTAATAGGACGTCCGGTTTATAGTTATCATCTCGCCACGATTGGTTTCTGGACCTACGCGCTTTTTTCCAGTTGGACCGGAATGCAACGGCTCGTCGACGGGCCGTTCCCGGCCTGGATGATCACGGCCAGTATCGCCGCCACCATTCTCACGATCATTCCGGTCGCGACGGTCGGGCTCAATCATCACATGACGATGCTCGGTTATTTCCCGTTGCTGCGGTACAGTCCAACGCTGCGCTTCACCGTGTTCGGCGCAATGTCTTACACTGTCTTCAGCGCCGTCGGCATTCTCATTTCGCTGCGTTCCGTCGCGCGCTACGTCAATTTTAGTCAGGCCAGCGTCGCTTATTCGCACCTGGGCCTTTATGCGTTCGTCACGATGATTCTTTTTGGATCCATGTATTACATCGTGCCGCGACTGGTTGGCCGCGAATGGCGATATGCCTCGCTCATCAAGCTACATTTTTGGGCGTCAGCCTACGGCATCGGACTAATGACTCTGATGCTATTGGCCGGCGGTTTTCTCGAGGGTGCGAACGAAGGTAATCCCTCGCTTCAGTTCACCGAGAGCGTGCAGACGATTCTCCCGTATCTGCGCGGGCGCAGTCTTTCCGGAATCTTGCTGACGGTTTCCCATTTTGTTTTCGCTTACCATTTTGGTCTGATGCTTTTCGGTCTCGGCCGGACATCGACGGTGCCGACATTCTTGAATCCTGTGGAGACGGAAGGTTCCGAGGAGCACATATGAACCGAGCGAGCTGGGACGAGCGAGGTGCACGGCAAAGCGGCGAGGGTAGCCGGAATTTTTCGGGAGAAAAATTATGAAAGGACTCGCCCCGCTCATTCTCGGGATCTTCGGCACGTTCGGTTTTTCGTGGATCGGTCTGATCCTCGTCCCAAATTTCCAGATCGGACATTTGAATCCGCAAATGGACGAGGAAGCCACCGACGTTTATCCCGCGCCGCGCTCAGGTATGGCCGAGCGCGGCCGGCGCGTCTACGTCGCGAACGGCTGCTACTATTGTCACACTCAGCAGGTCCGCGCCGACTACGCCGCCGCCGATATTGATCGCAAATGGGGCGAACGCCGCAGTGCTCCGCGCGATTACATTTTTGACCGCCCAGTCCTGCTCGGAAAAGAACGGATGGGTCCCGATCTTGCCAACATTGGTAAACGCGCGCCCGCCGAAGGCGAAGCACCAACTGCGGCGAATGCGGCAATGACTGCGCCAACCAGCGGCGCGCCACCGGCGCCAGTTGCATCGCCTGCGCAATCGCCCGGCGGTGCGCCGGCGCAACCTGCGGCTGCGCCTGCGCAATCACCAGCGGCTCCGCCCGCCCAACCTCCCGCGCCCCAAAACGCGCCACCGGCCACGCAATCACCGGCCGGTGCTCCTGCGCAATCACCGGTCCCGCCGCCGCCTGTCGCATCGCCCGCTCAAGCGTCCGCGAACGCGCCGGCTGCGCCGCAAGCTTCACCCAATCCCGTCACCGGCGAACCGCCGCCGTATTCCGCCGCGTGGCACCATCGGCATCTTTATGCGCCGCGCAGCATCACCATCGATTCGAACATGCCGGCGTTCCGTTTCCTTTACGAGAAACGTCAGATCGGCAGCCAACCCGCAGCCGATGCACTTCAGCTCACGGGCTCGGATGCGCCACCGCAGGGTTGGGAGGTTGTTCCCACCGACGATGCGCAATGTCTCGTCGCTTATCTCATGTCGCTCGATCAATCGCATCCGTTGAACGAGGTTAAATCGTCAGGCGGCGCCCCGGCCGCTGCTCCGGGAGCATCGCCCGCCGCGCCGCCGCCAAAGAAATGAACGAGA
>QHPZ01000045.1:9575-16491 GCA_003219225.1 Verrucomicrobiota bacterium
TGAACGAGAAACCACCCGAGCCAGCACCGCGTCAGGGAATGGATTATGGCGAGCAGGCCGAAGTGCAGGAAGTGCACGCCGCCATCCAGCGAGAAAAGCGCGAGCCGCGCGTCGGCCTCGAGCCGCTTTCCATGTGGCTGATTGTCGTTTACGGCCTCGCCATTTTTTGCGCCGGCGCCTACCTCGGCCGCTATTCGGGAAATTTCAGCGGCGACAGTCTTGATCCCATGACGGGACCGCCGCCGACGAAGAAGGGGGCCGCGACACAAGGTCCTGGACAGCAGGAGGAGCTTTCGCCGCGCGACCGGGGCAAAAAGATTTTCGCGGCCAATTGTCAAACCTGTCATCAAGCCAGCGGTCAGGGCATTCCGGGGCAATATCCGCCGCTCGCCGGCTCCGAGTTCACCACCGGCGGCTCACGGCGGCCGGCGATGATCGTGATGAAAGGCTTGCAGGGACCAGTCAAAGTTAAGGGCCAGCAATTCGGCACCGCCGTCATGCAACCGTGGGACAAAACGCTGACCGACCAAAAAATCGCCGATGTCCTCACCTATGAGCGGAGCGATTGGGGGAACAGCGCGAGCTCTGTTACCGCCGAACAAATCGCCGCGCTCCGCAAAGAGCTCGCCAGTCACCCTGAGTCATTCAACGAACACGATATCCTCGCCGTGCCCGATCAGGATCTTGCCGGCGGCCCACCTCCCGGTGGTGCTCCGCCTGGCGCCGCGCCGCCGCAGGGAAATCCTGCCCCGCCGAAGCAATAGTTGTAGCGGCCACCGTTCTCGGCGGAGGCACTAACGGATCGCTTCAGCGATGAGTTCCGCCATGTGCTTCGGTCGTGCGTTGCTAAGATCGACAATTTGATGCCGACAACTTGTTCCGGAAGCGACGATCTCGCTGCCGCGCGGATGATTGACGATCTTGCGCACGAGCAACTCGCCGACTTGCACTGATAGATCGTATTTCTCGGCGAGCGCGCCGAACGCGCCGGCCATTCCGCAGCACGCGCTGTCGAGCAGGTTGGCTTTGCGACCCGGTAACCGTTCCGCCAATCGCGCCATGAACGCCTGATTGATCAGTGACTTCGCGTGACAATGTGCGTGGATCGCGACATTTGCCTCGCGATAATTGAACGCAAGCGCATCAGGCTCGCGCGCGAGCAGATCGTCCACAAATTTTTCGAAGAGAAAACAACGCGCTGCGAGCTTCTCGGCGTTGTCGATCTTCAGCTCGCGATATTCATCCACGAACATCGACCAGCACGAGGGCTCGAGGAACAGGATCGGCGTGGCCGCTCGTTGATAGTTGATAGTTGATGGTTGATCGAGTAGCAGGTCGATGTTGTGTTGCCCAGCTTTCGCAGCGGCATCGAGGTTGCCCTGACTAAACGCCGGTCGTCCGCAACATTGCCTGTCGCGCCGTAGCCTCGAGACGGAGGCGGATCGACTTTGCGCAAGCGCGACTTCAAACCCGAGCGCTTCCAGCACTTTCACCGCCGCAATGCCAATGTGCGGCTCGTGATAACGGACGAACGTGTCGTCCCACAGAATCGCTTTGCCTCGGCTGTAGCGGCGGTCTGCGACCGTCGCATTATTCGTCCGACGCTCATAGAGCGCCGCTACAGAAGCGCGTTTCCTAAACCATCTATCAAATCGCTCGCGTGCATATTGCGGCAGCGAGCGTTTGGCTGAAATGCCGAGCGTCTTCTCCATCAGTGCGCGCAGCGGCTTAAGATCGACAATTGCGTTGCTGAGCACCGGCACTGCGCAGCCGATGCGGCCTAACAAATCGATGTTGCTCAAGAACCGCTCGCGCAACGGCAAGCCATCGCGGCGCCAGCGGGCATACATCATCTCCGCTTTGAGCAACGCGAGATTGACGTTTGACGGGCATTCCGGCGTGCAGCCTTTGCAGGACAAGCAATTGCTCAGTGCCGCGTCGAGCTCGGCGGATTTGAGCGGATCGTGGCCGTGAACGCGTAGTTGCAGCGCGGCGCGAATGATGTTGGCGCGTCCGCGCGTCGACATCACTTCCTCCCCCGTGGCCATGAACGTCGGGCACATGACGCCGGTTTGCTTGAGACAACCGCCGCAGCCGTTGCATTGCTCGAGGTTGCCAATGAACGAGTCGTCCTTGAACGCGAACGCCAGCCGTGGTTCGAACGGCAACTCGAGTGGCGCGCTGAAATTGTCGCGCAGGTAATTGTCGATCTTGTGATCGGCCACATCGAAAATCTTGCCCGGATTAAAAATGTTTTTTGGGTCGAACGTGCGCTTGATCTCGCGCTGCAGACCGAGCAGCTCGTCACCGAGCTGATCGCGCATGTATTCGGCGCGGGCGATTCCGACGCCATGCTCGGCTGACAATGAGCCTTTGAAGTGTTTCACGAGCGCAGCGGTGTCATCGGCAACCTGACGAAATTTTTTGCGGTCGCTTTCGTCATGCATATCGAGCACGGGTCGAACGTGCAAGAGCCCGGAAGCGGCATGGCCGTAGTAACTCGCCTCCAAGGCGAGCGCCCCCATGATCTTCTGCAACCCGGCGACATACTCCGGGAGCTGCGCCGGGCGGACCGCCGCATCTTCGATAAACGCGACTGGCTTCGCGGCGCCGACGCAGCCGGTCAACAGGCTGAGCCCGGCCTTCCGCACCGTCCAGACCAGCTCCATCTCGCGCGGACCGGTCAGAATCTTCGTGCGCAAACCGAGTTTGCGCGTTTGCAAAATCGACAACCGCCCGGCCACATCGTCGAAAAATTCGACGAGCAAAATTGCTTCGCATGGCTTCGCCTCGAGCTCGAGCAAATCGCGCGCGGCTTGGAACTGGAGCTGGCCTTTGGTTTGGTCGAACAGAGGCCGATCGATGTGTTCGATCGCCGCGGGTTTGAGATCGAGAAGCTCGACCGCTGCCTGCATCGCCTCGCTGACGGACGCGAAAAAGATGAGGCCGAGTCCTTTCTCGCGCGGCAACGGCGAAATTTTCAGCTCGGCGGAAAAGATCGCGGCCAGGGTGCCTTCGCTGCCGGCGAGGAGTTCATTGAGGTTGTTTGGCGCGCGCGCGAACCGCTCGATACCGTAGCCCGGCCAACGCTTGAGCAGCCCCGGCGGCCATCGCTCCGCGATGCCGGCGGCGTGCGCCCGCACGAGATTGTCGATCTTATTGCATTCCGCGCCTAACGAATCGTGCGCCGGACCGACCTGGACGATTCTGCCATCAGCCAGAACGAGCTCTGTGGAAATGACGTGATCGGCCGTCGTGCCGTAAACCGGCACGTGCGCGCCGGAGGAATTGTTCGCGATCATTCCGCCGATCGTCGCGCGGGAACTGGTCGCGACATCCGGCCCGAAACAAAATCCGTGCGGCTTGAGAAACCTATTGAGCTGGTCGAGCACGACGCCTGCGCCGACACGGACGGTGCGATTCTCGATGTTGAGATTGTCGATTTTGCGGTTGTGGCGCGCGAAATCGACGATCAACCCATCGCCGATCGCGTTACCGACGAGACTCGTGCCCGCGCCGCGCGGGGTCACCGAAACGTTTTCGTCGGCCGCGGCTTTGATCACCGCGCTCGCCTCCTGTGCGTTGCGCGGGAATGCCACACCGCCTGGCTCGATTTGATAAATCGACGCGTCGGTCGCGTAGAGTTGCCGCGTGAGGTTGTCGAAACGCACGTCGCAACCGGCAGCGGCGATCCTCTTTGCCTGCGTTTCAGTCATCGCGGATTGAGCAAACCTAATTCAAAGCAGCGGAATCTGCGCGTCCGCGGCCGCCGGTTCGGCGAAACGAACACCGACACCGATGAGCCGCACCGGTTTGCCGGTGCGGGCAAATGCCTCCGTGAGGAGAGCGCGGAAAGCGGGCGGCGCCGGTTCAAATCCGGCGCGTTCGGCCGTCGTGCGCGTGAAATCGTGGAATTTGAGTTTCACGAAAATCTTTTGGATCTGCCGGGTGGATTCTTTTTGTGCGAGCTCGGCCATTAGATCCTCAAACAGCTCCTCCAGTTTTTCTGCGCATTCTTCGAACGTGTTCAGATCAACGGGGAAAGTTTCCTCGGTGCTGAGCGATTTGCGCGGCCGGTCTGGTTCGACCGGGCGGTCGTCAATCCCGCGGCAGAGATCGTAAAGTTCGAGGCCGAACTTGCCGAAAAGATCGGCGAGTTCCGGGCGCGAGAAGCGCTGCAGGTCGCCGCAGGTCTTTACTCCTAATTCCTGCAGTTTGCGCTCCGTCTTTTCGCCGATGCCCCAGATTTGTCGCGCCGGCAGGTTTTCCATGAACGCAGCGACCTCGTCCGGTCCGACCTCGAGCTGGCCGTTCGGTTTGTTGATCGCGCTGGCGATTTTTGCGATCAATTTGTTCGGTGCTATGCCGGCCGAAGAAGTGAGCTTGGTTTGTTCGAAAATCATTCTGCGAATCTGCGCGGCCAGCGCGCCCGGCGCTTCTGGTCGCGCACTGACATCGAGATAAGCTTCATCGAGTGAGAGCGGCTCAATCAGCGCCGTGAACCGGTGCAAGATGCCGCGGATGATCGCCGCTTCGCGGCGGTAAACATCGAAACGCGTCGGAAGCACGATAAGATTCGGGAACCGCTGCAGTGCCATGAAGGTCGGCATGGCCGAGTGCACGCCGAATTTGCGCGCTTCGTAATTGCAGGTCGTGAGAACACCGCGCTGTTCGCGCGCGCCGCCGACTCAGACCGGCTTGACGCGGAGCCTCGGTTGGTCGCGGACCTCGATGGCGGCGTAAAAGCAGTCCATATCGAGATGAATGATTGCGCGCCCGTGCCGGTTAGCTTCCACGCGGCCGAACTTAAATGAAGCGGGTTGCCTTTTCGCCTGATTTCAGTGATGACGAGCTTGCAGATGCCGGCAAGACCGATGCGAGTTTTCATGGTTCGGCACGGCGCAACCGTCGTGAGCGCGGAGGACTTTCGGAAGAAGGCCGCGAGCAAACACGCCGTTTGGCCGAGCGATTGAGTCACGAGAAAATTGTCGCCGTATATGCATCACCGCTTGGCCGCACCCTTGAAACGGCGCGAATTCTGGCCGCGCCCCACGGACTTGGCGTGCAAACGCGCGATGGGTTTCGCGAAATTTCCCATGGGCATTGGGAACAGATGACGCGAGGCGAAGTGGAGAAAAAATTTCCGGAAGAAGCGGCCGAGTGGGAGAAGGACCCGTACACGTTTGCGCCGATGGGCGGCGAGAGCGGGCTGGCGGTGACGGCGCGCGCTATGCCGGCGCTGATCGAACTGGTGCGCGCTCACGCGGGCGAAAACATTCTGGTCGTCTCCCATAAGGCGACGATCCGGCTGTTGCTCAGCTCACTCCTCGGGTTCGATCCGCGGCGTTACCGCGACAATCTCGACCAAAAACCGGCCGCGCTGAACATTGTCGATTTTCGCGACGCCACGCGGGCACGGCTCGCCTTGTTCAACGACACGTCGCATTACGACAAGGGTGGCAAAGCCATTCCGAAAATTCCTGAAGCGCGCTTGTCGAAATGGTGGAACGATCGCGCCGGCGCGTAAGGATAGCCTAGCGACGCGCGCGCGACGCTCATTAGGTGTGCGCGGGGGAAACAGTGGAGCGCACGCTAGGTGTCTCGCCGAAGTATTTGGCAAGATCGACAAGGTGCTGGTCGATGTGCCTGGTTGACCCGAACAGCCGGACCATGAGACGTAAGAGTGGATTCGCGATATACGATTTTTCCGTGAGCGCGACTACGCATCCGTCGTTCACGGGCGTGATCTCGTAACTCCAGGAGCCGCTGAAGGTGTTGCCGCCGACCGCGCGCACAGTGCGAACAAGATGAGTCGGTGCGAGACTTTCCGTGGTCGCGACCATCAGGGTCATGCCGCCTTTGAATGTTTGCTTCATCGCTTCCTTTCCGTCGATCGGCGGTAAGCGCTCGACTTTTTCCACGTTGCGGTTCCACGCTGGAAATTTTTCAACATCGGAGAGCACCGTGAAAACCGCCTCGGGCGTTTGTTTCAAGGTGAGCACGCGCGTGTGCCTGGCCTGCGCGGGGAGGAGGAAACTGATCCCAATCGCGAGGAGAAGCAGGAGAATAATAACGCCGAGCAGACGCGCGGCCGATTTCATGTTGATCCTCTGCCAGATCGGCGCGCCCTTCGCGAGCAGAAAACCGCAGCCATCCAGCAGCATCAGCCGATGCGTTCAATTTCAGGCTTTGCAATGAGCGGTTCTCTTTCGATATTCTGGAGGTAAGTTTTTCCGAAAATGGATGCCTCTGCTTCTGTTGAAACCGGCGATAACGCGCACGAACACGGCCATGGCGACGCTCATGAGCACGAGCACCATGAGCTCGGCTTCTGGCGAAAATACATTTTCTCGACCGATCATAAGGTGATCGGCATCCAGTATGGGCTCTGTGGCCTGACGTTTTTGTTCTTTGGTTTTTGCCTCATGATGATGATGCGCTGGCAGCTGGCCTACCCCGGCCAGGCGATGCCGGTGCTTGGCAAATGGCTGCCCTACTTTTTCGGCGCCGGTTCCATGCCCGACGGCAAAATGACGCCGGACTTTTACAACTCGTTAGGTGCGATGCACGGCACGATCATGATCTTCCTCGGCGTCGTGCCCGTAGCCTTCGCGGCGTTTGGCAATTTCGTCGTCCCCCTGCAGATCGGCGCGCCCGACATGACCTTTCCGAAAGTGAACGCGGCCAGTTTTTGGGCGTTTGCGGTCGGCGGCGTGATCATGTTCAGCAGTTTCTTTGTCCCGGGCGGCGCGGCCAAGAGCGGCTGGACGTCGTACGTGCCGCTGGCCGGGATCGCTGATAAAGGACCGGGCTACAATCTGATTTTCAATGGGCAATCGCTCTGGTTGATCGGGTTTATTTTCCTGATCACTTCCTCGTTGCTCGGCGCGGTCAATTTCATCACCACCATCATTCA
>QHPZ01000227.1 GCA_003219225.1 Verrucomicrobiota bacterium
CGCGATTTATTCCGGCGTTCCGCAACGGCCAACCTGTCGAGAGCAAGGTAAAGCTGCCGATTTATTTTGTGCCGGAGGACTGATGGTCGGCCGGCGTTTTTTCCAACGCGACCCGATCACCTGCGCACGCGAGCTAATTGGCAGCGAACTGATCTGGAACTGGTGCGGCGGTCTGGTCGTGGAGACCGAAGCATATTTGGCGGAAAACGATGAAGCCTGCCACACCTTTTCCCGGCCGAGCGCGCGGAGCTTCGTCGCGCGCAACAAGCCGGGCGCGGCTTACGTTTACTTCAGTTACGGCGCGCATTGGATGTTTAATGTGCTCGTTAAAGGGCAGGCCGACGGATTTGTGTTGATCCGCGCACTGGAACCGACTCGCGGTCTCACGCTGATGAGAAAACGGCGCGGCGTTGATGACGAGAGACGGCTTTGCTCCGGCCCCGGCAAACTGACGCAGGCATTCGATATAACGAATCGGGACCACGAGCTGGACCTGTGCTCGGACCCGCAACACTGCTTCATGCCTCGTTCAAATAACGATGTCGATGTTGTGGCCGACGAACGGATCGGTATCAGCCGCTCTGCACATCACCCATGGCGGTTCACCTTGCGGGGCAGCAAATTTGTGAGCCGCGCCGTGAAATTGTAGCGGAACCTGCTAGTTTCCCGCCCATTCGGGAGAAGGAAGCCAACGGCTTCCGCTACAGATCGTCCTTTTAGATGAATTTGAAAAAACAGCGTGTATTGCTCGGCATGAGCGGTGGAGTGGACTCCAGCGTCGCCGGCTACTTGCTGCGCGAGCAGGGCTACGACGTAGTCGGTGTGACGATGAAAGTTTGGCCACAGGACTGCATCTCGCGCGCGGAAGACAAATGCTGCGGGCCCCAAGCAGTGGCGGACGCGCGGAGCGTCGCCCATACCCTGCATATTCCGCATTACGTGGTCGATGAGGCCGAGCAGTTTGAGCGGACCGTGATCGATTATTTTGCGAGCGAATACCAGGCTGGCCGCACTCCGAACCCGTGCGTGATGTGCAACGAGAAACTGAAATTCGGCAATCTCTGGGGCAAAGCGCAGGCACTCGGATGCGACTACATCGCGACGGGGCATTACGCGATCATCGAACATCATGCTGATCGCGCCGTGCTGCGCAAGGGCATCGATCCGCGCAAGGATCAATCGTATTTCCTGTTTAGTTTGCGCCAGCCACAGTTGCAACGTGCGCTCACGCCGCTCGGAACGATGCACAAGCTAGAAATTCGCGAAATCGCGCGTTCACTCGGACTGAAGACGGCCGACAAAATCGACAGTCAGGAAATTTGCTTCGTGCCGGGGAACGATTACAAAGCGTTTCTGCGTTCGCATCTTGGCGAGACTGAATTTCATCGTGGCGAGATTTACGATGTGGACGGCAACTTTGTCGGCGAGCACGACGGGATCGAGCTGTTCACCATCGGTCAGCGCAGGGGACTGCCGGGTGGATCCGCGCGGCCGCGTTACGTTGTCGATCTTGATCCTGACAACAACCGCGTGATCGTCGGCGACGCCGACGATCTGGTTTGCGACGAGTTCGAAATCGAGCGGGTGAACTGGATTTCTGTAGCCGGCATCGGTGATGCCGGCGCCGAGATCATCGATCCCCGCTGCAGCGATCCGTTCGATGCGACGGTGAAGATCCGCTACAACCATGCCGGCACGGCTGCGACGGTCATGCTGCTGGAGAATAATCGCGCGCGAATTCGCCTGCACGAGCCGCAGCGCGCGGTCACGCCAGGCCAGGCGGCGGTGATTTACGCCGGCGATATCGTGATCGGCGGCGGCTGGATCTGCCGCAATACGGCGGTTAACCGGTCAAGCGAAGCCGTGCTCGCCTGAGGAATGGCGGCGAAAATTGTTCTTGCGCTGAGCACATTTCCCGATGCGGCAACGGCACGGCGCATTTCGAACGAGCTGGTGAGCGCAAACCTCGCCGCCTGCGCAAACATTTTGCCTCCGATTGAATCGATCTACCGCTGGAAAGGAAAGATCGAGCAGGGGAGCGAGACGCTCGTGCTTTTTAAACTGAGCGAAGATCGACAGTCGCCCTTCCAGGAAAAGCTGCGCGCTCTTCACCCCTACGAAGTTCCCGAAATCATCTTTCTTCCGGTCACGGGCGGCTTGCCCGATTATCTGCGCTGGGTGACTGAAAGTTGTGCCCAAACTTGACCGCTTTAAGCGGTCAAGTTTGCGGGCCGGCGCCGGCGTTGGCCGACAAAGAATATCGCGATGCCGAGCGCGTTGGCGATGATCGTTACGCTGGCGATTTTGGCGCCGAAGATGAGCGGGTTCGGCACGTCGATGATCGGGTAAACCGTATAGAAAATGGCGAGCAGCGACACGGCGGCGCCGCAAGCCGCAGCCAACCGCAGCCAAACAGACGCGCCTGAACGAATCGCGCCTGCGCCAGCCAGTGGAATGGCAAAGAGCATGAAATAGACGATGCCGTAGAAAACGTTTGCAGCGTTATCGACGAGTTGAAAGGCTTCCTGGATCCCGGCGCCGATCTGGCTCGAGATGGCAATCACCAGCGTAATCGAGCCTACGAAGACGATCGAGTTCACCGGTGTCTTGAAACGCGAATGCAGACGCGAGAACCACGCGGGCAGGAGCCGGTCCCAACCGGCGACCATCGGCAGACGCGAGCTGCCGGTCAGATGCACGCTGGTCGAAGCAATCGTGCGCACGGTCATGAGAATGATACCGGCCGAAGCAATGGCTCCAGCGATCGGAAATGAATGGAGCCCAAGCCGCAACGTCTGCGGCACCGGGCCGATCAGGTCGATCCCTTTATTGCCGACGAACGCGAGCACGGAACTGGTGCCGAGCACGAACGCGAGCGCGATCACAGGCGCGGCGATCAAGACCGAGCGGCCGATATCGCGCGCCGGTGAGCGCGTTTCCCCCGCCAGAATCGCCACATACTCAAATCCGCTCAGCGCGCCGATGGCGAGTTTGGTAAAAATATTGAGGCAATAAAAGAGCGACATCGTCGGCGCGACGAGCTGGAGCGGCTGATAGCTTTTGAATTCGCCGCGAAACAACGCGAGAAATGGCAAACCGATCAGTGCTCCGTAAACGAGCAGCATGGCGAACGCGCCGATGTTGTGCACCCATTTGCCGAGCGAGAGACCGCGCACGCCGGTCCAACCCAAGCCGGCAACAAGCCCGCAACTGATCAACGACACGCACCACTTGTTATTCGGCATCCACGCCGCCGAATCGCCGATTGCGTAGGAGATGTTCGTCGTCACGAACATGCCGCCGAGTGCGATCACCGTGATCGACAGCAGCCACAGATTCCACGCCACGATGAAACCAGCGAATTCGTTGAAGCCGAGCTTGGCCCATTGATAAATACCACCCTCGAGCGGCATTCGAGCATTCAGGTAAATGACGACGGCCGCCTGCGGGACATAGAAGAGCAGAATGGCAAGCAACCAGAAGAAGAGGTGGGCTTGGCCCAGCTTGGCCGCGGCGCCGACCCAGCTCGAGCCGACGACGAACAAAATTTGGGTGAGCGCGAGATCGCGAAGACTGAGTGGTTTTTTGAGCGCGACGCTGTGTTCCTCAACGCGGCGCTCAGCGCGGTCGAGATCGATTGTCACGATTATACGGTCGGCGGCCTAACGCTCGCGCGTTTCTTCTTTCTTCGGCGGCGGCGGAACATTGCGGAACTCGCGGTGGCGAATCTTTCCACCGGCGTAAGCGATGTAACCGCCGCAGCCAAGCGTGACGGTAGCGAGCACGAGCACGGCTGAAGCGAGCGGTGTGGCCGATCGCGGCCATTTCACCGGTGCAACAAGGGCGATGAGAGTCAATACAGCAAGCGCGTAAAAAACATAAATAAGTTGCTCACCGCGTCGAAGATGTTCATCGAGCCACGCGTGACCCGGATCGTCAGTCATCGTCAGGACGCGATCATAAGCTTGTTCGCCAAACTCATACACTGGCCAGGCGGATGCGGCGGTGACCAGCACCAGGATTAGCGCGGCGATTTGCGCACGGCGGCTGTGCAAGATCAGCGCAGCAACCAGGCCGATGAGAGCGGTTGCCAAACCGTAAACCGGCAATGGATTGATGAGGACGTGGATGTATTCGGGCTGGCGCAAATCGCGCAGCAGAACCTCCATCATAGCCGGCCTTGCCAGCTGGTGCCCAAAACTTGCGCGGCGCGTTTCGCCATTTCCGGTGGCAGGTATTTTCGCCACTCTTCGATTGTGAAATGCCACCATTCGGTGCGCAGACCGTAGAACCCGGCCTGTCCCATTGTGAATTGCAACAGCCGCAAATGCGCGCGGATGCTCGGATTGGAGCCGCGGTAGCGCCACATGGCCGCGGGCGTGAGATCGTCAAAGTCGCTCGGCATGCTCACCGGGTTATTCCACGTGTCGCTCAATGTTGCATCGACGGCCACGCCCCAACTATGCAGCGAGCCCGCGCCGGCATTGGGATCGGCCACATAGTCCTCGTTTCGCACCGCTTGCCAAAGCTGCTCCTGCACGGCAGCCGGCCGGTATGCATCCCAGATCGTCAGCCGAAATCCACAACCGCGGAGCATGGCTTGAGCGCGAGCGAGTCGCCGCGCTGCCTCTGATTGAACAAGAGCAGGCATATTCCGCGGATACAAAGCGCGTCCAGTGATGTTGTTTGGCGTGGCGTAGCGCAGTGACACAATAATCGTCGGATCGATTTGTTTGACGTCGATCAATTGGAGAGGCTCCTCTCCACCGGTAGCAAGCGTCGCCACGGCCAGCGCGACGACACCGAAGGCAGGACGAAACATTTGCATGGACGCTTGATTTACTGCGCGGCTACAGCGGCGCCGGGTCCTGTCTTTGCGATGCGCTGGAGCAAAAGTCGAGCACTATTCTCCGGCACGATGAAGCGCAGCTCCAGGGTGCTGCCTTGCTTCACGACCTCGGGCGGTTGAGTACAGAGCAATAAATCCGAGTCCTGCAGTCGCAGCCAGCGCTGCGGTGCCTGGCGCAAGCTCGTTGCCAATTGCGACGCCGCGTCCGACGAATTCAATTTCAAAAGCAGCTTCGCTTTTACCGGATTTTGCAGGGTCATGGCCAACCCGAGCAACTGCGGCGCCTCGAGTAGTTCGGATGCGAAGACGGGCTGGAAGACGCGCGACAGGTTCGGCGGGTTGCGCGAAATCAGCCGCAGCGCGCTTTCGCGATCGAGTGCCTGAAAGCGATCGAAGAGCTGGCCGGTTATCTTGAGGTCGAGCTTGATTCCGAGACGCACGCGCACCAGCTCGTCCACTCCGCTTGTCGTGCCGACGGCAAGATTGGTGGGGCCAAGTCGGGCAATACTCAGGTTAGGTTTTTCCCAAACCGGCAGGCCGGCGATGGTGCGCTTTTTGAAGGTCCGGTCCCGCTCAATCGAGCGGATAACGCGCGAGACGTCGTTGCGCGCCTCGACCAGAATGAACTCGCGTGTGTTTCCAGCTTCTTCCGTGGTCAGCGCGCGCGTGATTTGCACCGCGTCGTGCGGCAGATTCAACGTGGGCGTGGCGGCGACAGCGCCGACCAATCCCGACCAGACGTTCGCCCAGTTGCCCGGCTGATCTTTGCGCCAGCGTTTCGGAAGATCGTCGCGCTCGAACTGATCGCAATTGATCGAAAGGATTGTTTCTGTTTCCTGCGGCAACCATTCGCGTTTCTTCGGCGAGTGGAAGACGAGCGGCAAAATGATGGCGAGCAGGACTAGCAACGAAACGACGCTGAAGTAAAATTGCCGCAGCTCCTGCTTGTCGATCTTGCTCGAGACTAGCGCCAGCTCGTTTTTGTGCTGGAGATGTCGATCGACTGCAGCGCGGTGCCGACGCACATCGTCGAGCAAATGCGGCGCGTTTGGCGGCGCGATGCCCTGCGACGCGAGATGGCGCCCGATGTTGAGATAAGCGGGATTTTTCTGCTCCTCGACACTTTGATGGTGCGTGCGCGCTTCTTTCAATGCGTCCTGTTGAGCGCGGATTTTTTCGGCAAACGCGCGATCACGCGCATCGAACTCGCCACGCACTTTGTCGATATTTTTTTCGACGACGGCGACTTCCGCTTCAGCGGCGATCAACTTTTCCTTGGCCACGCGCAGGGCATCGGCGCTGCCCATTCGCGCGCGAACAAGCTCGGCGCGTTCATCGGGCAGGCGATTGCGCCGCGCATTGAGTCCTGCCATGCGCGTGTCGAAATCCGGTGGCGGCGGCGCGAGCGCTTCCAATTCGGAAAGCTCCTTTAGCAATTGGCGATCGGCGCTTTCGTTTTCCTGAACTCTTCGCTCCACCGCAGCCAGCTCGCGTTCGCAGAGTTCCGTCGTGCTCTTGGCCTGATTGCGCTTTTGCAGCAGTGGTTTCTTGTCGAGCTTGAGCTTCGTGATCGCTTCGTGTTCGGTCTCCGCGTTTTGCTCGCGGTCGGCCTCGATCTTTTTGATGCTCTCCTCGATCTGCGTGATTCGAAGCGCGACCTCCTTTTGCTCCTGCTCGAGCTTCTTGAGGGCGACGATTTCGTTGCGCAGCTCGGGGAAGTTCGCCGCCTGCGACGTGCCTTCGCGTCCGAGACTGATTTCGCTTTTCTGGAGCAGGCGTTTTTCGTGGCGTAGCGCCATGCGGGTTTTCTGGCGCTTGATCTTCAGCGCGATCTCGCGCAGGCCGGTGCGAATGAAGCTCACAAGATAACGCTAGCCAAACCCTGCCTTGGACAAAGAATTTTTCCGCCGGAGCCTTACTCCTCTGGCTCGGCCAGTTTGGCGAGAACACTGAAATCTTCCAGGGTAGTTGTGTCGCCGGTGACGGTTTTGCCGGTGGCGATCTCTTTGAGAAGGCGGCGCATGATTTTTCCGCTGCGCGTTTTGGGTAGCGCTTCCGCAAAGCGCACTTCGTCAGGTTTGGCGATTGCGCCGATGTGTTTGCCAACGTGGTCGCGCAATTCCTGTTTCAGCGCATGACTCGGGTCGGCGCCGCTTTTCAAGGTGACAAAAGCGACGACGCCCTGGCCTTTGAGCTCATCCGGTCGGCCGACCACTGCGGCCTCGGCGACGCGCGCGTGACTGACCAGTGCGCTTTCGATTTCCGAGGTGCCAAGGCGATGTCCCGCGACATTCAAAACATCATCAATCCGGCCGACGATCCAGAAGTAACCATTCTCATCGCGCCGGGCGCCGTCACCGGTGAGATAGTTTCCTTTGAATTCACTCCAGTATTGTTTGCGGTAGCGCTCCTTGTCGCCGTAGATGGTGCGCAGCATCGCCGGCCAAGGCCGGCGGACAATCAATTTTCCACCTACGTTTGCGCCAACTTCGTTGCCTCGCTCGTCCACCACCGCGGGATCG
>QHPZ01000228.1:0-1980 GCA_003219225.1 Verrucomicrobiota bacterium
CGGGATCAAAGGCCCGCTCACCACGCCCGTCGGCGGCGGGATTCGTTCGCTCAATGTTGCGCTTCGCCAATTGCTCGACCTCTACGTCTGCTTACGCCCGGTGCGGCATTTCGCCGGTGTGCCCTCCCCGGTGAAAAATCCCGGCAAGGTGAACATGGTGATCTTCCGCGAAAATACTGAGGACATTTACGCGGGAATCGAGTACGCCGGCGGAACGCCAGAGTCGCAGAAGATCCTCGATTTTTTCGCCAAAGAGTTCCCGAAAGAATTCGACAAGATCCGATTCGGGACGCGCGAGAAAGTAGCCGAGTTCTGGAAAAAGGTCGGTGCGCCGGAAAAAGACAGCGTCTGCGTGGGTATTGGACTCAAGCCGGTCAGCCGCGCCGGCAGCGTTCGCCTCCTCCACAGCGCGATCAGTTACGCAGTGCTGAATCAGCGCAAGAGCGTCACGCTCGTGCACAAAGGCAACATCATGAAGTTCACCGAGGGCGCTTTTCGCGACTGGGGCTACGAGATCGCCAAGAGCTATTTCGGCGCGGAGGAGATCGATGGCGGCCCGTGGTGCAAAATTCCCATGGGCAAACCCGGCGCCGGCATCGTGATCAAAGACGCGATCGCCGACATTACCCTGCAGCAGGTGCTGACCCGGCCGGAAGATTTCGACGTCATCGCCACCTTGAATCTCAATGGCGATTATCTGAGCGACGCGCTCGCCGCGCAGGTGGGCGGGATCGGCATCGCGCCGGGCGGCAACATCAATTACATCACTGGCCATGCCGTTTTTGAAGCGACCCACGGCACCGCGCCAAAATACGCGAACCAGGACAAGGTGAACCCCGGGTCGGTCATTTTGTCCGGCGAAATGATGTTCCGCTACATGGGCTGGACCGAAGCGGCCGATCTCATCCTAAAAGGTTTGGGGGGCGCGATCGCGAGCAAACGGGTGACCTACGATTTCGCGCGATTGATGGACGGCGGCACTGAGATCAAGTGCAGCGAATTTGGCGATAACGTGATCGAGCACATGTGAGCTGAATGACGAAATCCGAAGGACGAAGGAATGAAGAAGCACGAAACCCGCGCGGTTAGATCGACAACTTTTCGTCATTCGATCATTTGTCATTCTTTCGAGCTTCGGCATTCGTCATTCGTCATTCTTCTCGCGATCGTTTGCGGCACAGCGACTGGCTTCGCTCAGAAACGCGCCATTACTGAGAAGGACCTCTGGGATTTCGTCTGGATCGGCGACCCGCAAGTCTCGCCGGATGGATCGCGCGTCACCTTCGTGCGCGTGACGGTGAACGAGAAGAAGGAAGGCTACAACACTTCGATCTGGGCAGTTTCGACCAGCGGTAACGAGCAACCGCATCAATTAACCAAAGGCGACCACGACACGACGCCACGTTGGTCGCCAGATGGAAAGTTATTGCTCTTTCTTCGTTCGCCGGAGAAGGACGGCAAGCCCGAGTCGCCGCAATTATCGATCTTGCCGATGGCCGGTGGCGATTCGTTTGTCTTCACCGATTTGCCGCGCGGCGCGAGCAACCCGGTCTGATCGCCTGACGGCAAATCAATCGTCTTTACCAGCGACACAAACGCAGAAGATCTGGAGAAACTGGAAAAGAAGAAACGGGACGAATCGAAGAAATCTGTAGCCGCGGCCGTTGATCGCGGCCCGCAACTCGCGTCATCGAAAGCCGAAGCCGAACTCGAACACGAGAGCGACATCCACGTAATCACGCGCGCCGTTTATCGAGAGGACAATGAGGGTTATGCCGACCCGAAACATCCGCAGCATATCTGGGTCGTAGCGGTTCCGCGCACGGCGGAGGAAAAAGTGCAGCCGAAACAAATCACCTCCGGCCGATTCGATGAAGGCAACGCAATCTGGACGAAGGACGGCTCTCGCATCTATTTCGCTTCGACGCGTGTCGACGAACCATACTACGAGCTGCCGAGGCTCGATCTGTTCTCCATCCC
>QHPZ01000228.1:1994-11392 GCA_003219225.1 Verrucomicrobiota bacterium
TTCAGCCCGGACTCGGGTGCATTCTCCCTTAGTCCGGACGGGAAACAAATCGCTTTTATCGCGGCGACGACCCAGCCAATCAATTCCTACACGCAGCCGGACCTGTGGGTGCTCGATCTTTCGCCAAACGCCAAGCCGCGCAATCTGACGGAGAAATTCGACTACGACGCCGGCGGATTTTTGATCGCCGATAGCGCGCCACCGCGCGCGCGCGGCCGCAACATGCCGATCTGGACGCCGGATGGCAAAGGGCTCATCCACGTTTACTCGAAAGAAGGCAAAGCCAATCTCGCGCTCTTCGATGTCGCTACTGGCCAGGTAAAAGACCTCACCTCCGGCAATCAGGGGACGATGAGTTTTCGTGCCATCGGCGACACGTCCAAATTGATCTGCACGATTTCCACGCCGACGCGCATCAACGACCTTTTCCTGTTCGACCGGGCCGCGCCTGATTCAACGCCAAAGCAATTGACCCGCCTCAACGACGAACTTTTTGCGAAGCTAAAGCTGACCGAGCCCGAAGAGATCCGCTACAAGACCTTTGACGGTAAAACGATTGAGGCATGGCTGCAAAAACCACTGGATTTCGACGCGCACAAAAAATACCCGCTGATTCTAAACATCCACGGCGGACCACACACGGCCTACGGCTACATCTTCGATCACGAGTTCCAATGGATGGCGGCCAAAGGTTATATCGTGCTTTATCCAAACCCGCGGGGCAGCACCGGCTACGGGCAGGAATTTGGCAACGTCATTCAATACCAT
This sequence comes from Verrucomicrobiota bacterium, assembly GCA_003219225.1. Taxonomy (GTDB): domain Bacteria; phylum Verrucomicrobiota; class Verrucomicrobiia; order Chthoniobacterales; family UBA10450; genus AV17. The sequence goes on from QHPZ01000228.1 coordinate 2,763, forward strand.
TACCCGGGCGACGATTTCAAAGATCTCCTGGCCGGAGTGGATGAAGTGATCAAGCGCGGCTACATCGACGAAAAGAAACTTGGCGTCACCGGCGGGAGCGGCGGCGGTTTGCTCACCAACTGGGTCGTCGGTCACACCGATCGCTTCGCCGCCGCGGTGGCGCAGCGCGATATCGCCAGTTGGAGCGACTGGTGGTACACGGCCGATTTTACGCTCTTTCAGCCGAACTGGTTTAAAGCGCCGCCGTTCGTGGACGAGCAGGATTTTAAAGCGCGCTCACCCATTAGCTACATCAACAATGTGAAGACGCCGATGATGTTCATTCTCGGCGAAAACGATTCGCGCACGCCGCCGGGCGCAGGCGGGGAACAAATGTTTCGCGCGCTCAAGTTCCGCAAAATCCCGACCGCGATGGTGATTTTCCCGAACGAATCGCACGAGCTCTCACGTTCCGGGCAGCCCTGGCATCGCGTCGAGCGGCTGCAACACATTGTCGGCTGGTTCGATCACTGGCTGCTCGGCGTGCCGAAACCGGAATACGAAGTAGCAGCCGAGGTGGAAGTGCCGGCTCTTCCGAAAGAACAGAAACAAGCAAAACCGCCGCGGTAAAGCTGGAGGGACGGGCTCCGTCCCGTCCGTAACATTTGGGACGAGACGGAGGTCGTCCCTCCACAGGCACTCACATCGCGAGCGACGCCTTCCGTTATCGGCAGATGAGAGCTCGGGGTGAGTTCTTCAGCTCGGTATTTGTGCCGGCAATGCGCAGATGGATCTCGTGGGAGCGGCCGTCCCTGATCGATTCAGGCGTCGAGATGTGAAACGCGTGCCGGCCGTTGCCGTAGCCTGCGTCTGTGAGGTCCTGGCGAAAATCAGAGGCGGGGAAGGTCATTAAACATTCCTGGCCGTCCCAAAGATCGACACTTACCGATGCATCGGGATGATGCTTGTCCAAGACCCAGCCGAACATTTCGAAACAGTTGGCATCCTCCACTTCGCTGAGATGATGCGGCAGGGGCTTGGCGCCGATGCGGCCAGAGAATATGAGCAACCCGAAACAGACAAACTGAAACGTGATGAACACCGCGAGCGCATGCCGAAGCGGACTATCGCGGACCGTTCGTCGTTCTTTTTTTCGGTTCGAATAAACATGAAAGGTTGAAAGCAGCGCGGCCTGATAAAGCCCGTAAATGATGTAGTGCGGCTCGATGCCGTGCCATAACCCCATCAATCCGAACGCGAGAAAGTAGCCGAGAATCGCGGCGGTATGTTTGCTGGCAAACCAGCGGCCGCGCGCGGCGGCCAGCAGAAAACGCATGTAAACGTGATCGCGAAACCAGAATGACAGGGTGATGTGCCACCGGTTCCAAAAGTCACGGATGTTCCGGGCGAGAAACGGCTTATCGAAGTTTTCGGGCGTGCGGACGCCGAAGAGATAGCTCAGTGCGATGGCGAAAGCGCTGTAGCCGGCGAAATCGAAGAACAAATACAAGGAGTAGGCATACATGTAGCTGAGCAGCGCGCGAAAGTGGCCACTGCTCGCGGCGCGTTCGAGCCAGTACTCCTTGATCAGCGCGGCGATGATGAATTTGTAAAAGAAGCCGCGAAACACGCGGTGCACTGCCCCGTCCAGATCGTTCAGGAATTCTGCGCGAGTGCGCCGACGACGCCACTCCGGAACAAAGCGGCGGTAGCGATCGATTGGTCCCGAGGAAATGGTGGGGAAAAAGAACAAAAACATGAACAGATCGAGCGTGCCCGGCGTGGCGATGACGTTGTCGCGCAGGCAAAACACCAGATCGAGCGCACGAAACGTGACGTAAGAGATGCCGAGAAAACCGAACTCGGTCCCTGGCCAGATGACCGGGAAAAGCTTTGCTGCAGCCAGCGGAAGCAGGCTCAGGCCGACCGCAGCATAAAACAGCCAGCCCGCCGGCGCTCCCAGCGCGGCAAACCCGCGCACCGTTAGCCATTGCCAAACGGCAAATCCGATCACGATCCAGATTTCACGGACTGCAAACTCCGGCCGAATGTGAAGAACCCCGTAATACTGGATGGCGAGCATGACGAGCGTCACGAACAGCGCCCAGCGCCAGCCAGCCCGCCCGAATGCGCCGAGAATCAACGTCGGCACCACGGCGTAAAGCAGCAGGCCGAAATAGGTGAAATCGGCGTAGGGAATCACAACGACGCGGCCAGCCCTGCCCGGTCTACCTTGCCATTAGGCGTCATCGGAAATGCGTCGAGGAACAGAAATTTGCGCGGCAACATGTAAGCGGGCAGCCGTTCGGCAAGCTGTTTGCGCAACGCGCGCCCCAATTCGAAATCTGAGATTGGTTCGTGTGTGCCGAGGAGAACAAACGCGGCGAGCGATTGGACGGCGCCGTTTTTCAGCATCGGCAGCACAACCGCATCGCGCACGTCCGGCAATCGCTGCAGATTGGTTTCAATGTCGCCGAGCTCGATTCGATAGCCGCTGAGCTTGATTTGCTCGTCGATGCGGCCTTCGAAAAACAACAGATCATCACGAAAACGACCCTGATCTCCGGTTCGGTAGGCACGCTGGCCGGCAAATTCAAAAAACACTTCGGCCGTGAGATCAGGCCGCTTGAGATAACCGGGGCTGACGTTTGGACCGGCAATGACGATTTCGCCGCGCTGATTGGCCGGCAGAACTTCGCCCGCTTGATCGACAATCATCACGTGTGTGCCCGGCATCGGTCGTCCCACCGGCAAAGGTGAATATTTTTCCAGAATGGTATCGTCGATCCGGATGGAAGTAGTCGCGACCGTTGCCTCGGTTGGGCCATAGGTATTCCAAACTTCCGCGCGCGGAAAGCGCTCCCGCAGCCGCGCCGCGGTTTGCTGGGGCAGCGTTTCGCCGCAGAAAAGAAACCGGCGCACGTGCGGAAGCATCGCCTCGCGAAAAGTCGGCTCCACAAGACACATCTGCGCGAATGATGGCGTGGAAACCCAGGTCGTCACGTTGGAGTTCCCGAGCGCGCGATAAAGCAGCTTCGGGTTTTCGACCAGGTCGCGACTGATGCTGAAAAGCGTGCCGCCGGTGGCAAGGCTGCAATACAAGTCCATGGCCGACAGATCAAACGAGAACGGCGCCTGGTTCAGAAACGTCTCCGCCAGGGTGGTGAACTTTTGCTCGGCCAACATCCAGCTGAAGAAATGTTGCAAACAAGCAAGTGTAATGACGACCCCTTTAGGCTCTCCGGTGCTCCCGCTCGTAAACAGAATGTAAAACGGATCGTCGCTTTGCACGGCCTTGCCGCCAGCCTGCTCCCCCCCGGCCGAGAGTCGTGCCGTCGCCTCCGGAGTGAGCAAAAGCGCGGGGCGTGAGATCGTGCGGATGGCGTCGATGCGGCGCTGCGGCAGGGCCGTATCGATCGGCACGTATGCCCGTCCGGATTTTACCGCGGCCAGAAATGCGATCAGCATTTCGGGTTCGCGATGGCCGAGCACGGCGATCGGCGCACGACTGTCGCCGAACTCGCGCGCGAAATGCGCCGCCAGCGCATCGGAGCGCGCGCGCAACTCGCCGTAGGTTAATATTCGCGACCCGCTGACGTGCGCGACCTTTTCCGGCGCAACAATCCCCCAATGATCGATTCGCTCGAGCAGATTCACTCAGAAGGCCTGATAGACAAACGGCGGCGTGGAGAAATCACCGCGTCCATACATCACGATGAGGCCGGCGATCACGCCCAGATAATAGAGAATCAGCACGGCGCGCCACAGCAATGGATGTGTTTCAAGCCACTTCATTTTTCCAACCGCCGCTCGATATCGGCAATGATCTTGCGCGGGGTCTGCCACATCTCGCGTTCAAACTCCGCCGGCGAAACCGTCACGCCCAATTCCTGTTCTACCGCGACCATCAGCTCGACTGTCTTCATCGAGTCGAGCACATCGTAATCGTAAAGCGCCAAATCGAGATTTGTGCGCACCTCGTCGGTGCCGGTGATTGAGACCAGCAACTGCAGCAATTTATCGGACAAGTCGGAAGTCGTCATACGGCGTGAGCTCCATGCCCTCGTCACGTTCGGGGCACGTGGTCATGCATAAAGTCGTCGATGACGCGATCAAATAAAATCCAGCCTTTCGCAGTCAGGTGGGGGTCGAGGAAGTTCGGATCGTCGTCATGGTCCGCAAAATCGACAAGTTCAAAATTGTAACGTTGGGCCAGCGCCTGAAGTTTGTTGTAATAGTCCTCCCGGCCCGCGGCCGAAATGCCAAGCGCATCGTAGTACGGCCCATTCATCGGCATACTGATGAGCAGCGGCTGCGCCTGAACTTCCTTCAGGGTGCGCAAGAGCAACTCCAGATCGACCCATTCGGTCGCACGATTCATGTGCTCGCGGAACCAGCCGTCGCCGCTGCCCATTACCCGCTGCTCGGCTGCCTGGGTTGAAGCATGCTTTTGCTTGTTGCGCTCCATTGTTATTTGCTCCGCCTTTGCAATGAGCCGAGTCCAATCGAGCTTTTGCGGTCGAAACACCGGAGGCGATTCGCGCCCCCGCAGCGCTTCAAGCGCGGCAAAATGGTCCTGCAAATCCAGGATCATATCTTCCATTTTCCCGAGCGGCCAAATAGCGCAAAAAGCCAGGTGATCAAGCCGTTTCCCGGAAGCAAGCCGCCGCAGCGCAAATGCCAGCAGCGGGCTTTTTTCCACAGTGTGCGGGTATTGAATCATTCGCGCTGCGATGTCGTGTTTCAGGTGAAAATCCAGTCCGCTATTGAAGATCACAGCACTGGCCGCAAAGCGCGAAAAATTCCCGTCATACCAGTAGAAGGTAGTGCGGCCCAAAAACCAGACCGAGGAGAGCAACACCGCAACTCTTTTCCCGCGCAGCTCTCGGTCCAGCGCACCGATCTTTTGCAACATCGTGAGCGAGGAGGCCCCGGCCTTGCCCGCACCGGAAACCTGGAACCCAGTCGGCGCAGTGCGAAAAAAATCCGGCGCTCGCCAGAAAAACGGGCCGAGCAGTTCGGAACTGCCGTAAAGTGGCAGGACATCCGGCGCCTGCGCGGCGGCGCGCTGCAAGGCGAGACCCTGGGTTTTCACCGGAAATATCTCCGGAGCGAGTGCGCGGGCCATGCTTCGTTCGCGCTGAATGGCAACCGATCTGCCGGCGAGCAAAGTCGCCGCCGTCAGCACGATTGCGACACAAAGCGCAAATAAATGCGGCCTGCCCTTTTCGGCTCTCGCCCCTCTCATAGGCGACGCTATACCCGCGAGGGAACTCTTTGCAAGGTGCGTCCCCGATCCTGTGCCGGATGCGACCGGCGATTGCCAATCCGGCGACACGTGCCATTTAATCTCGAGACATGGCTACCTCTTCGCTCTGGCAACGGTTCCAGCAATATTTCCTGCGCTACGACGAGCTCGGCTTCTCGATCGACATCAGCCGGATGAAATTCGGGGATGAATTTTTCTCGGACATGCGCCCGAAGATCGACAAGGCGTTTGCCGCCATGCACGAACTCGAAGCGGGCGCAATCGCCAACCCGGACGAAGACCGCATGGTCGGCCATTATTGGCTGCGCAACCCGACGCTCGCGCCGAATTCCGAACTGCGCGCAGAGATCGAACAAACCAATCAGCGAATCAAAGCCTTTGCCGCGGATGTTCACCGCCAAAAAAATTTCAAGCGCATCCTGCACATCGGCATCGGTGGCTCAGCTCTCGGTCCGCAGTTTATCGCCGATGCGCTCGATTCACCCGACGATCCGATGGACATCTCGTTTTTCGATAACACCGATCCTGACGGTTTCGATCGCGTGTTCGACAAGATCGGCAATGAAATAGCTGAGACGCTCGTGATCGTTGTCTCCAAATCCGGCGGCACAAAAGAGACCCGCAACGGCATGTTGGAAGCGGAAGCGAAATTCAAGGAGCGCGGATTGGATTTCAGCAAACACGCGGTCGCGGTCACCGGATCCGGCAGTGAATTGGATAAATACGCGGAGAAGAACCGCTGGCTCGCACGGTTTCCGATGTGGGATTGGGTCGGCGGCCGCACTTCCGTAATGAGTGCGGTCGGCCTGCTGCCGGCGGCGTTGCAGGGATTCAAGATCGACAATCTGCTCGCCGGCGCGGCCGCGATGGACGAGCGCACGCGGGTACCCGATGTCGCGCAGAACGCCGCCATGCTTCTCGCGCTCATGTGGCATTATGCTGGGAATGGCAAAGGCGAAAAAGACATGGTGATCCTGCCATACAAAGACCAGCTCGCGTTGTTCAGCAAATATTTGCAGCAACTGGTGATGGAGTCGTTAGGCAAAGAAAAAGATCTCGACGGCAACGTCGTGCACCAGGGCATCGCCGTTTACGGCAACAAAGGTTCGACCGATCAGCACGCTTATGTCCAGCAGCTCCGCGATGGTGTCCCGAACTTTTTCGTCACCTTCATCGAAGTGCGAAAAGATCGGGACCGACCCGTAGTTGAAGTCGAAGAGAGCATGACCAGCGGCGATTACTTGGAAGGTTTTCTGCGTGGCACACGCGCCGCGCTGTATGACAAAGGCCGCGAGTCGATCACGATCGGTATTCCAGAGGTGAACGAGTTCAATATCGGCGCGTTGATCGCGCTCTACGAACGCGCCGTCGGTTTCTACGGCAGCCTGGTTAACATCAACGCCTACGACCAGCCGGGTGTGGAGGCGGGTAAAAAAGCAGCAGCGAATCTGTTGAACTTACAAAACAAAGTGCGTGAACAGCTCGACTCCGGCGCGCCCCACAGGGGCGCGGCTACAGCCGAGGAAATCGCGCGCGCGATCGATGCCGATCCGGAAGAGGTTTTCCACGTGCTCCAGCATCTGGCGAGCAACGACGCTCAAATTCGAGTAACCGCTGGCGAACAGCCGGCCGACGATAAATTTTCTATCCCGCCCTGAGCCTTAACTTCTGCCCCGAATATGGCAGACGCCGCTTCCGAGAATCGATCGAACGCGTTGAGCGTTCCCTGGACTGACGTCGTGCGGTTCGTGCGCCAATTGAGCCACGACCTGCGCAACCACCTGAATGCGGCCAGTCTCACCGCTGCCTACCTCAACGAAGTCGCCACCGATGCCGAGGTTAAAATCGAGATCAAACGGCTGCGCGACAGCATTGCGGCTGCAGCCACAGCCTTACAGAAACTTTCCGCCTCCATCGGCAGGTCGAGAATCGCGACCATCCCATATCGCGCCTCTGAGTTCATCGAGGACCTCCGCCAAAAAATCGCGAGCGAGTTCCCGGACCGCAGCGCTGAGATTCGCTGGGAGATTGAGGCGACTGATGGGCCGCTCAATGTCGACCCTCAGCTGTTGCAACAGGCGATCATCGAACTTTTTAGCAACGCCTTCCGGCACCATCGCGGCGAGGGCTCGTTGATCGCCTTCGGCAAGATCGACAATCAGCGGTTCGTCTTTGGTTTGCTTGAACCGAAGTCGCGCTTCGACCTGCCCACCGAAAACTGGGGACGCGAGCCGCTGCACAACGTCGCGCCCGGTCACTATGGGCTTGGACTCCACCGGGCGCGCGCTATCATCGAGGCGCACGGGGGAGAATTGCACGCTCGCTATGAGCCCGGGGAATCGGTTTTGGTCACCACAATTACACTACCGCTCTCAGCGTGAGTGCGCGACAATGGGAGCCCTTCAGCCATGACAACGGAGAAGGGACGGATCCTGATCATCGACGATGAACGGCCGATTCTGCTCACGCTCGAAGCGCTCTTGCAGCGCCACGGCTACAACGTCGAAACCGCGAGCACGGCTGCGCAGGGATTCAAAGTCCTGAAGAACGGCTCGTCCGATGTTGTGTTGCTCGACTTGCAATTGCCGGACGCCGACGGCTTGCAGATGCTCGACCAGATCAAGACCGATTTCGCGGATACACAGGTCATCATCGTCACCGCGCACGATTCGTTGAACAACGCGATCGAATCGATCAAGCGCGGCGCGTTCCACTTCATCGCCAAGCCTTACGCGCCGGAAGAACTGCTCAGTTTGATCGACAAAGCCTTAGAAAAAGAATCGCTCATCCGCGAGCGCGACGAGCTTCGCCAGAAGACGAAACAGCTCGAGCAGCGCCTCGAGTTCGTGCAGACGCGACTCACGCCGGTATTCGCGAGCAAGGCGATGAACGAGATCAACGATCTGATCGATGCGATGGCGCCGTCGGAGGCCAACGTCCTCATCACCGGGGAGAGCGGCACCGGCAAGGAAGTCATCGCCAACGTGATTCACGCCCGCAGCCGCCGCTCGAAAAACCCGATGGTAAAACTGAATTGCGCGGCGTTTCCGCAGACGATGATCGAGGGCGAGCTCTTCGGTTACGTCAAAGGCGCGTTCACTGGCGCGATGAACGATTTCCCCGGCATGATCGCGGCCGCCAGCGGCGGCACACTTTTCCTCGACGAGATCTCCGATATGCCGCTCGACCTCCAGACGCGGTTCCTGCGCGTCCTGCAGGAGCGCGAGTATCGCCCGCTCGGCAGCACCCGCGTCCTCAAGGCCGATTTCCGCGTCATCGGCGCGACCAATTATCCGGTCACGCGCGCGCTCGCCGAGAACCGGTTGCGCGCCGATCTCTTTTACCGGCTCAACACCTTTCAGATCGAAGTCCCGCCGCTGCG
>QHPZ01000230.1 GCA_003219225.1 Verrucomicrobiota bacterium
CGGTGAGCTGTCGATAAGGATGTAGTCGTAGTAGTTGTAGATTTCCTTGAGGATAGCGTCAGTCGACTCGCGCAGCAGATGTTCGCTCGGCTGCGGTAAAATTTTCCCGCGCGGCAACAGGAACAGGTTCGCGTAAGAGGTCGGCACCACGACTTCGCGCCAGTTCACTTCCTGTTTCAAAACCTCGGAGAGCCCGATCTTCGATGAGACGCCAAAGGATTCACGCAGCGCGCCGCGGCGCAGGTCACCATCAATCAGCAAAGTAGAGGCGCCGGAGAGGGCCATGGTGATCGCGAGGTTGGAGGCGACGGTGGATTTGCCTTCATTCGGGACGGCGCTGGTGATGAGCAGCGTCTTCGGCCGCGGCCCTTCATACGGCATGAAGAAGATAGACGAGCGCACGTTACGATAAGATTCGGCGAAGACATGCCGGGCATCCTCGGGCTCGAGCAGGCTGACGCCGCCCTTGGTTTTGTCCTTTGGAATCTGGCCAAGGACATTCTCGGAGAACTGATGCTGGAATTCGCTGAAGGACGCCATGCGATCGTCGATGCGATCGAGCAGAATCAAAATCGCGACGCCGGCCAGCAAACCGACTCCGAGGCCGATAAGAAGGCTCTTGATTAGACCAGGCCGGACTGAGACCGGCGGCGTGGCCGGTTCCATGATCGACACTTGATCGCCGGTGTCGACGACCTGGGACACATCGACCTCTTTGAGATTATTCGTGAGGCGATCATAAAGCGTTTTGAGCCGGTCGACCTTGCCTTTGACGCGATTGAACTGGGCGAGGCGCTGGCTCAGGTCGAGCGCTTTCGCTTCCCATTCCTTGATGTTGGTCTGCAGGTTCTCCATCTGTTTGCCGATGGACTCGCGGCGGGTCTTGAGCTTCTCGACCGAGTCTTCGCGGAAGAGATCGATCAATTTCTCCTGCTTCTCGATCTCGTCGTGGAGCTTGATGATCTTGGGATGTTTCGGGCGCAGATCTCTGGCCAGGGTATCGCGCTCGGCTTTGAGCAACTGGAGCTGTTGCTTCGCCTTAAGGTAATCGCCTTCCGGACCTATACCGGCGAATGGCATGCCTTCTTCGCCGCCTTGTCCGACGGGCGCATCGGGCTTCAACTGGGCGCGATCGAGATTTTGATCAAGGTCAAGGAGATTGAGCAGGTCGTATTCGGTTTTGAGCGACGCGTACTCGCGATTCAGTTTCACCAGGTACTGCGCGGCGCTGTTTCCCTCTTCCTGGATGAAGCCGATGTTGTTTTGTTTTTGGAAGTTCAGCATCTCGTCCTCGGCCGTGCGCAAATCTTTTTCGGTCTGGATGAGCTGCTCGGTGATGCCGGTGATGACGGTCTGCCCCTGGCCCTCGCGCATGCCTCGGCGAAAATCGATATACTTTTGCATGGCCGCATTGAGATACGCCTGGGTGTAATCAGGCGTGCGGCCGATCGCTTGCAGATCGAAAATCGAGGTGCGCGGCTTCTGCGCGACGGTGATCTCGACCGGCACGGGCTGCATTTCCGGATGCGTAGCGCGGACGAGTTGTTCGGCGCTCTGTTTCACCTGCGCGCTTTGCATGAGCTGAATCTGCGTGCCGTAAAAGTTCACGCTGTCTTCGCTGTAAACTGCGCTCTGAGCGATGTTCAATTTGCCGGCGAGCATCATTTTGCTCATGGAAAGGAACGAGGGCGGCGTTTGGTAGATGAGCCACGCCTCGATGAAGAGGCCGAGGGAGCAGGAGCGCCTTGTAGCGATGCAACCGGGTGATGAGCGCGGTCGACCAGAACGTGGGATGGGCTCTTTCGGCAGCGAGCGTGTCCATGTTACATGTTGATCAAGCGTTGCGGCACGTAAACCTGATCGTCCGGCTCAAGCACGAGATCGTCCTCGGTATGGCCTTCTTCGATCACCCGCTTAAGATCGACAGTGAAATCGCTGCCGTCTTTGCGGGTCACCTTGACCTTGCGTTTGTTGGCGAAATCGCCAAAGCCACCGGCGCGAATAACGGCTTTGCTGACGGTGAAATTTTCATTCGGCGGCAGCTCCTCCGGCCCTTGCGCTTTGACTTGTCCGTAAATGTAAATGCGGCCCCGGGATTTTTCGCTCACGCGGTCGAGCGCCAGGATTACCGTCGCGTGATAATAATATTCTTTTTCGAGCGCTCCCCTGATCCGATAGGCGAGTTCCTTGCAGCTTTTTCCCTCGGCCGGGACCAGGCCGATGTAAGGCACCTCCAGCTCGCCGCTGTCGTTGACGCGCAACCGTTGCGAATCGTTGTCGCGATCTTCCACCACCCGGAAGCTGACGTAATCGTTGCGGCCGAGCTTCTTTTTGTCGTCGAGCACGTCCATCGAGTTCGTGCGCATGACCGTGTTCGAAGTCGGCGGTGGAGCGACTTCGATCGGCTGAAGAATCGTGGGAGCAGGGCTGGTGGAGTCTTGCGCGCGTCCTGGCGGGGAAACCCAAACGATTGCAGCAAAAATCAATGCATAGACACGCACTCTCATCAACACTGCCATTTCATCCCTGTTAGACCTGCTAGAAGCTGTAGGTGCCGTCGAGCGAGACGCGGTTCTGATCGTAATCGCGCAGCGGCACATCGGAGTCTTTCGACGTGTATTGGTAGCGCAGACCGAGCGTAACATGCGGCGTCAATTGATAGCCGAGGGCGATCGCGCCGCCGAAGCGGTCAAATGTTTCGTTGATAATGCCACCAGATTCCTCCGCGTTTTCAAAAAAGAACTCTGTAGAAAGAAGCGTGCCGCGGATCAGGTTCAACGTAAGCGTGTGACGAACGTAGTTGAGCGTGATGTAGTTTGAATTGACGCCAAGTTGTGTTTCATGACCAGCCGCCAGGGTTTGCCGGATCATCGCGTTGATGCGGTGGCCGATGAGAATGTTGGCATAGAAATCCGACGCTCGCTTATCATCCGGGAAGAGCAGACCGAAGAAATTGACCGGGCCGTTGTCGAAATCGATCCACTGCCAGCCGCCGGCGACGCGCACCTTTAGATTGTTGGTGATTTGAGCTTCGATAAACCCGCCGACGCTGTAGTCTTTATTGTCGTTAAGCACATGCTGGTCGTAGTTGGTAAAAACCGCGGTGCCCTCCGGCCCGATGCCGATGGTGGGCGTAAGCAAAAAATCGACCGAGCCGAAGAGAATGTCGGCGTTGCGGTCGAGATAATCGAACTGATTGGTGAGCGAGACAAAATTGTAATGGTCGTAGCCGACATCCACCAGCGCCTGGTTCAAGTCCCACAGCACCGATACGCCTCCGGTGTTTTCAAACCGGGCGTAATTGGCCACGTTGCTTAGCGCCGGCTCGGCAATCGGATCCTGCTGGATCGACATCCGGTCGTGGATGTTGATGCGGAAATCGCCGACGAAAATATCGAATGCGATCTGGGAATTCGGCGCGATCAAAATCGCCCGCGTATCGTTCTCGGAATGGTCGAGGTAAAACGCATAACCGATGCCGAGGTCCAACCGTAGCGTATTGAGCTGCGTGATCGGCCAAATCGCATCCAGGGTCAGGTTCGGCCGAATGATCACGTCGTCCTGCGTGTTCACGTCCGCGTAATTGATGTTGTCGTTGTATTCGACGCCGACCGTGGCGCTGACGCGAAAACGGATCGGCCCCAACAGCAGATTGTACGGTATCCGATCGACGTCCTGCCGGCGCGCATCCGCGGCCGCCTCGCCGGCGAGCGAAGGTCGGACTGCATCCTGCGCAAGAACGGACGCGGTACACAAAAGTGAGAAGGAAAAAACGAGCGCGATCCATTTGGGGGCGGGCTCGCGCGAGCAGCGGAGAAAGGCGTGGCTCATAGGCGGTTGAGGCGATTTTGGGTTTGAGAGTTGGTTACCACTGGATTCGTTCGCGACGCCATTAGAACGACAGCGCCGCCCCTTTTTGGAAGCGGTCGCTTTCGCTGCCAGCGCCGTCCTTGGCTGTTAATCTTTTGCTGTTTGCGTCGACCTTTTTACAATTAAGTCCGCTCAGCAGGCAAGCGAAATCGGGCAAAAGATTCATTTCGAATTGAGCCGCTCGGACTGGCCGCGGATTTGGTCTCGACACCGCGCTCAAATGCCGCTCTCAACTGGCCCATTTTAAGCTCCTAAACGCTGGCGCTATGAAGCGTTTTCGATTCAGCCTGCCAGCCAAGTTTGCCGCCAAGCTGTTTTCCGCCGCCGCCGCGGCGGCGATGTTGCTGCTTCAGCCCGTTTGGAGCGCGCCCGACTCGGATAATGCGTCCGACGGTGTAAACGTCGGGCCTGCTCGCAGGAATCCGGCCGACATTGAGTGCATCACGCCAGATGGGCGGCTCACCCCGGTTTTGAATGCGAGAACGGCAAACCTCCAGACTCCGGCGTTGTTAATGGCCGATAACACTATCAGCTGCGACCTACAGGAGGGCGACACGGTTTTCATTATTCCAGTGTCGAAGACCGCGTTGCTCGACCGCTTCACGTTCGTCAACCTCAATGCCGCCGCTTCAGGTGAATTCAACATCGCGATTTCCGATTCCCGTCTCAAACCCAACAGCCCTGGCTGGGTGCAAGTGGATGGCATCGTCCCCTTTTCACACAAACGGCTCTTCAATCTCTCGCTGCTCGGCACGGGAGCGAAGTATGTAAGACTTTCATTTCACGTCGAAAAAACCAATCGCCTCACGCGGCTGAGCCTAAATTCGGCTGACACACACCGCGCCCGCATCGCCGTGGAGCCGCCTCCGCCGGCAGCCGGGCCGAGTGACGACTGAAAAATTTCGCGCCAAAACCGCGATGAATTTCCCAGTCCGAGGCTTCGAATCGATGATTTTTCAAGGCACAGAAATAGCTCTTCAATGCGCGGCTTCCATTGTTGTGACGCATGCGCTTGGCTACAGGGGATCAATTCGACGGCGGCGCCCCGCAAACAACCTCTGGTTCGTCCACACATTTCGCTCTCAACCAAATCAACCATGAGCCATTACCTCAAACTAATCCGCTGCAAAGCCAGCAAGATCTTCAGATCGTTGCCCGGGCTACGAACGATGCAGTTCGGGATTGGGATGTAAAAACTGGCCGCCTCTCCTGGCCGCAGGGGCTGGAGAGTTTGCTCGGCTATTGCTCCTCGCGCCCTAGCGAAGCGGAGGCGAATCGATGTTCGGTTCCGGAGGAGATCGCCTTCTGGCAACAGCAAGTCCATCCGGAAGATCTGCCCGCCACCATGAGCAGCATCGCCGACGCGCTTGCTAGACCGGCCGAGCATTGGAGTGGTGAGTACCGATTCCGCCGCTGCGACGGAACTTATCTCCTGCTGCTCGAACGCGCGTTCATCGTGCGCGACGAGCATGGCCGCGCCGAGCGTTTCATCGGCTCGCTCATGGACATCACCGCGCGCAAACAGTTGCGCGATCAACTTTGTCGCTCCCAAAGAATGGAAGCCTTCGGCCAGCTCGCCGGCGGCGTGGCGCACGATTTCAGCAACGTGCTCACGACCATTCTCGGCTACAGCGATCTGATCTTGTCCGAGATCAATCGCAAAAGCAGCGTGGCGAGCCACGTCACCGAAATTCGCAACGCCGCCGCCCGCGCTTCAATCATCACCGGACATCTCCTCGCCTTCAGCCGACGCCAGGCGCTCGAGCCTCGCATTGTGGGGGTCAATTCCATCATTGCGAATCTTGAGCGTTCGCTCTTGCGGCTGCTTGGCGAGAACATTCACGTCCTCTGCCATCTACACGATCAAAAGGAACCCGCCCACATCAAGGTCGACCCCGCCCAACTCAATCAGATCATCCTGAATCTCGCGGTCAACGCTCGCGACGCCATGCCGGATGGCGGCCAGCTCACTCTCCAAACCGCGGTTGTCGATCTTGGGCCTGAGTCGGAGTCGGTCTTCATCTGCGGCCACTGTGTCCCGGGGGAGTACGTCGTCATCAGCGCTTCCGATACGGGAACAGGCATGAGCGACGAAGTGAAGGCGCATTTGTTCGAGCCATTTTTTACCACCAAAGAAAAAAGAAGCGGGCTCGGCCTCGCCACCAGTTACGGAATCGTGCACCAAAGCGGCGGACATCTGCGCGTGGAAAGCGAGCCCGGACAAGGGACGACCGTTCAAATTTACCTTCCGCGCGTCGCTGCCCCGCCGCCGGCTTACAAAAAACCCGCGGGCAAACAATTGCCGACCGGCACCGAAACCATCCTCGTGCTCGAAGACGACATCAGCGTGCGCCACCTCTCGATCCGCGTTCTTCGCAGTCTTGGTTACCAGGTGATCGAAGCGGCCAATGGCGACGATGCGCAACGGTTGATCAAGGAAAGCATCGGCCGGCAAATCGATTTGCTGCTCACCGACCTGGTGATGCCGCAGATGAGCGGGCGTTCGTTTGCCGATTGGCTCCGCAAAGTCAGCCCGTACACCAAAGTCCTGTTTGTTTCCGGTTATCTGTCAGAATCGTTGCATCCCGGTGAAAAAGTCGCGGACGCCATGTTCTTTTTACCGAAGCCATTCGATGCCGAGCAGCTCGCCCAAACCGTCCGCCTCGTCCTAGATGCCTGATCTTCTCCTGCTCCCGTTCGTGATCAACTGCGTGAGTTGTTGATTGTCGATCTTGCGCGCACATTCCCCGCGCGTGATCACGTTCGATGACATTCGAGCCGCGCGCGAACGTATCGCCGGCGCGGTCTTCTATTCGCCATGTCCGCCGTCCATCGCATTGAGCGAGATCAGCGGCATGCAGATCTACTGCAAGCTCGACAACTTGCAGCGCACCGGAAGTTTCAAGGAACGCGGCGCGCGCAATGCCCTCGCGCAATTGCCCGACGACCAGAAAAAACGCGGAGTCACCGCTGCGTCCGCCGGCAACCACGCTCAGGCGCTCGCTTACCAGGGCCATTTGTTAGGCATTCCCGCCACGGTCGTAATGCCGAAGTTCGCGCCGCTCATTAAAATAACCAACTGCCAGAAGCTCGGCGCTAACGTCATCCTTCACGGCAAAGATTTCGCCGAAGCCAAAGCGCACGCCTGCGCTCTCGCCGCGGAGAAAGGCTACGCCTACATCGACGGCTACGATGATCCGCCGATCATCGCCGGTCAGGGCACAATGGGACTCGAGATTCTCGAGCAAGTCCCGGATGTCGATCTTGTTGTCGTGCCGGTCGGCGGCGGCGGACTGATCGCGGGCGTTTCGCTCGCGATCAAAACGCTGCGCCGGCAAACGAAGATCATCGCCGTCGAAGCCGAAAACGTCGCGAGTTTTTCGGCGGCGTTAAAAGCGGCCAAACCGACGCCAATCAAAACGCACCCAACGCTCGCCGACGGTCTCGCCATTCCGCAGGTCGGCGACAACGCGTTCGCGATCGCACGCGATCATGTCGATCTTGCGATCACCGTTAGTGAAGAAGAAATCGCGCTCGCGATCTTGCGATTAATCGAATTGGAGAAGTCGGTCGTCGAAGGTGCCGCCGCCACTGCGCTCGCGGCCGCCATGTCGGAGAAACTGAAACAATTTGCCGGTAAAAAGTGCGTGCTCCTGCTCTGCGGCGGCAACATCGACCCGAACATCCTCAGTCGCGTGATCGAACGCGGGCTCGTCGCCGATGGACGGCTGTGCCGATTCACCGCCGTGATCAGCGATCGTCCCGGCGGTCTCGCCGATCTGGCGCGCGAAATCGCCGCCACCGGCGCGAGCATTAAACAAGTCGTGCACGAGCGCGCCTTTGGCAGCGCCGACGTCTCCACCGTCAATGTCCTCTGCACCGTCGAGACGCGAAACCACCAGCACGTCGCCGAACTGCGCGCGCATCTGAAAAGTCGCGGCGTGCAAACGCACGACTAGTTAATGTGGAAGGGACCTCAGCGTCCCGACACTGCCAGTCCGGCTCGGACTCGCGGCACTGAGGCCGCTCCCACATTGAAAAGGCCGCCGGCTCTCGTAGTCTGTGCGACCATGCAATCGCGCTGCGACCAGATCGATTCGTTTCAGCGGCGTCACATTGGACCGAGCGAATCCGAAGCACGCGACATGTTGCGAGAGCTCGGCTTCGAAAATCTCGATTCGCTGATCGATGCGACCGTTCCAAAAAACATCCGCCTCGATCGCGAACTCAATCTGCCCGAAGCGAAATCCGAAGCCGAAGCCCTGCGTGAGCTCCGCGCGATCTCAAAACAAAACAAGCTCGCGAAATCCTTCATCGGCGCGGGCTACTCCGGTTGCATCACGCCGCCAGTCATCCAGCGAAACATTCTCGAGAATCCCGGTTGGTACACCGCTTACACGCCGTATCAGGCCGAAATCGCGCAGGGCACCTTGCAGGCGATCTTCGAGTTTCAAACTTATATCGCGCCGTTGACGGGAATGGAAGTTGCGAATGCGTTCGCAAAACGTTTTTCGTCGCCGACAATTGTCATCCGCAAACGATCCAAGTCGTCCAAACGCGCGCGAAACCTCTCGGCGTCACCGTCAAGATCGACAAATTCATGCGCGTGATATTCGATGATTCGGTTTTCGGCGCACTTATCCAATATCCCGCGACCGACGGCGCAATTTACGATTACTCCGAATTCGTTCGGCAAGCCCATGCCGCCGGCGCGCTGGTCGTAGTCGCCGCTGACATTCTCGCGCTCACGTTGTTAAAACCACCTGGCGAATTCGGCGCCGATGTCGCCGTCGGCAGCACGCAACGCTTCGGTGTGCCGCTCGGCTTCGGCGGACCGCACGCCGCGTATTTCGCCACGCGCGATCAGTACAAACGTCACATGCCCGGCCGACTCGTCGGTGTCTCACACGACGCAGAAGGCCGGCCCGCTTATCGCCTCGCGCTGCAAACGCGCGAGCAACACATCCGGCGCGACAAAGCGACGAGCAACAGCGCGGACTTCGCGCGATCGCGGAGCGCGTTCATCGCCTAACGAGTCAGCTCGCGGACGGTTTGCGTTCGCTCGGCTTTAAAATCGCGCACGAAAACTTCTTCGACACGATCCGGGTCGAAGTAGAATCGAGCGCGACCCTGATCGAGCACGCCGAAAAAGCCGGCGCCAACCTGCGCGCGTTAGACGAGAAAAGCGTCGGGGTGTCGCTGGATGAAACGACAACGCCCAAAGACATTGAGCTGCTGATGTCGATCTTCCGCGGCACCCATGTGCGCGATTTGGGCGACGACAATCTTGGCGACCCGCCAATCCGCATTCAGCAATCCGCAATCCGCAATTCCGATTACCTCACCCACCCGGTTTTCAACACCCACCACACCGAAACCGAAATGCTGCGGTATTTGAAGCGCCTGGAGTCGCGCGATCTGTCGCTCACTACCTCGATGATCCCGCTCGGCTCGTGCACGATGAAGCTGAACGCAACCGCGGAAATGTTTCCGATTTCCTGGCCGGAGTTTTCTCACATGCATCCGTTCGCGCCGATGGATCAGACGCGCGGTTACATCGACATGTGCCGGCAATTG
>QHPZ01000231.1:0-5459 GCA_003219225.1 Verrucomicrobiota bacterium
CAATTGGTAACGCTGCGCGAGCGGTCGCCAGCCATCCTGTCGATCCAGGAATTCGTGCGTGAGACCGAATCTCAGCTCGGGATGCGCGCGCAAGTCGCTGATTGTCCGCAGGCCAAGCTTGTCCGCGCGATCGCGACGCATCACCAGCGCGTAGGTGTTGTTGAACCCGAGCGGCTCGGTCATGCCAACACCGAATTTCGCCAGCGCTTCGCGCAACTGTTCGCGTGAAGTGAGTTGTCGATTTTTCAAAATTTCTTCGGCGATCGTGCCGGTGTATTCCGGGTAAATATCGATTTGCGCGCCGCGCAGCGCCTGCCAGAGAATGATCGTGCCGCCCATACCCTGGCGATGTTCGGCCGCGATACCGGCGTCGTTTAGCCTGCGCTTCGCGATTTCGCCCAGGACGTATGACTCGGTGAATTTTTTCGAACCAACGATCACCGGCTCGGCCGCGATAGCAGAAAGGCAAATCAGGAAAACAGGAATGCAGGAAAATAGACCCAAAAACCTGAGACTTTCCTGCTTTCCTGCTTTCCTCATTCTCTTCATAAAAGTGTCAGCGCACGTTGCGCGTTGATGAACTCGGTCACGAAACTGTTGGCCGGCCGTTCGCGAAGATCGACAATCGAACCTTGCTGAACGATGCGGCCTTCGTTCATGAGCACGATCTCATCGCCGAGATAGGCGGCCTCGGCGAGGTCGTGCGTCACCAGCAGCGCAGTTTGTTTGAGGCGCGCAAAAATTTCTTTGAAATCCCGTTGCAGCGACGCGCGCACGAGGGGATCGAGTGCGCCGAGCGGTTCGTCGAGCAGGAGCAGCTCGGGCGATAACATCAGAGCGCGCATCAAGCTCACGCGTTGCCGTTGCCCGCCGGACAGCTCCAAAGGATATCGATCGAGCAATTTTTCAGGAAAGCGCGTCAGCTGGCAGAGCTCGCGCAGACGCGCCTCCATCTCTTCCTCGCTCTTGAAACTTGACTGCTTTAAGCGGTCAAGTTTCTGCCGGGCCGAAGGGCGGATTTGACGAAAATAGCGCGGCATGAGGAGGACGTTTCCACGCGCAGTGAGATGAGGAAACAGTCCGCCTTCTTGAATGACGTAGCCGATCCGGTGGCGGAAGTTGCCGATGTTAGCGTGCGTAATCTCGGTGTCATCGAACCGGATGACGCCACTCTCAGGCTCGAGCAAATGGATGATGAGACGCAGGAGCGTCGATTTACCGCAACCACTCGGGCCGATCAGGACAGTGGTTTTGCCCCTCTCGACCGCGAAATTTGTTGGGTGCAGTGCCGGCGAGCCGTCGTAACTTTTCGAAACATCGGCCAGTTCAACCAGGGCGCTCATTGATTGGAGCCGCGGTGCTGCACCGCGGACCGGGGTCAGCGACCCCGGCTACAGTACTGTGAAATAGAAAACGCCAAACAAACGCGCGTCATCGGTCCACATTTGGGCAAACTCGAACCCCGCGGTTGCGGCAAGTTTCGTGAAGCCCTCCAGCGTATGCTTGTAGGAGTATTCGGTGATGATTTTCTCCCCGGCCGCAAAATCGAACGCTTGACCGGAGAGGTGGACCGTCTGGTCGATCTCACTCACCAGATAAATCTCGATTCGACCTTGGGCCGAATTGTAAACCGCTTCGTGGCGCCACTGTGTCAGATCGAAATCGGCACCGAGCTCGCGATTAGCGCGCGCCAGCAAGTTCAAATTAAACTGTGCGGTCATACCGGCGCTGTCGTTGTAGGCGCGCTCCAGCACATCTCGATCTTTCTCCAAATCTACGCCGATCAAAAGTCCGCCGCCGATTCCGACATGTTTTGCAATACGTCGGAGGAATTCGCCCGCCGACTGCGGCTCGAAATTACCAATGGTCGAACCGGGGAAATAAACCACCTTGCGTCCCGGTTTCCTCGAAGGCGAGGGCAGTTTGACCGGCTCCAAGTAGTCGGCGCAGACGGGCAGGATTTCGAGCGCCGGAAAAATCTTCCGAAACAACTTTGTCGATCTTTGCAGCTGTTCCGTAGAAATATCGACCGGAATGTAAGCAATCGGCCTCTGCAGTTGTTCGAGCAGGAGGCGGGTTTTTGTTCCGGCACCGGTGCCGAGCCCGATCAACGAGATGCGGGGGCCGACTGCCTTTGCCATTTCGCCGGCGTAACGATCGAGGATCTGAAGCTCGGCCCGGGTAAGATAATATTCGGGCAGCTCGCAGATTTTCTGGAACAACTCCGAACCGCGAGCATCGTAGAAATACTTGCACGGGAGGCTGCGCGCACGTTTTGACAGACCGGCGATAACGTCCGCCAGAAAGTCCTGATTTGTCGCTGGCGTCGCCAGCGGTGGAGCGGTCGCCAGTGAGTTAGTCGGAGTCATGGAACGTGCGTTCGGCGCGCCCGGCGGGCGCGCCCTACCAAAATCACTGCGGGTCGCGAGCGAGACGGATGCCGGTGAACTGCCAGCGTTTTTCCGGCTGAAAGAAATTGCGGTACGTTTTCCGGATATGCGCGCGCGAGGTCGCGCACGAGCCGCCGCGCAAGACGTATTGGTTGCACATGAACTTGCCATTGTACTCGCCAAGCGCGCCGGGAATAGCTCGGTAGCCGGGATAAGGTGAGTAGGCGCTGCGTGTCCATTCCCAAACATCGCCGAACATTTGGTGGAGATGTTGATCATCGGCAAGATGCCGATGGCACGGCTGCGGATGAAATGTTTCGCTCTCGACGAAGTTCCCTTCCATCGGCAGGTCGGCCGCCGCGCGCTCCCATTCGAACTCCGTCGGGAGTCGCGCACCCGCCCAATTCGCGTAGGCGTCGGCTTCGAAATAACTGATGTGTGTGACCGGCTCGTTTTCATCGACGGGGCGCAAACCCGACAGGGTAAAGTTCCACCATCCACTGTCGCGTTTCATCCAGTAGAGCGGCGCCGGCCAACGCTGTTCATTCACAGTGATCCAGCCTAACGAGAGCCAAAACTCAGGGCGACTGTAGCCGCCGGCCTCGATAAAATCCGCGAACTCGCCGTTTGTGACGAGTCGACCGGCAAGCGAAAACGCGGGGACAAGCGCGCGGTGTTGCGGCCCTTCGTTATCGTAGGCGAAATCGTCGCCGCCGTGGCCGATCTCGACGGTGGCTTCATCAAAGTCGACGAACTGGTAGGGCGCGACCGCCGGGCGCGCCGCGACTTCGGACGGACGGCTCGGCGATCCGTCCCTACCACGGAAGACCGGATAGAGCGGGTTTTGCGCGAAGACGTGTTTGATATCTGTGAGCAGCAGTTCCTGGTGCTGTTGTTCGTGATTAATTCCGAGCGTCAGGACCCGCTCGATTTCGCGGAGGACTTCTTCGTCCGCATGTTTGATGAGATTGTCGATCTTGTCGTCGACCAAAGAACGGTAGCGTAACGCTTCGGCGACGGTCGGCCGCGAGATCAACCCGCGCAGGTCGCGCCGGTGCATGTCGCCCGCCGCGTTGTAGTAGGAATTGAAGAGATAGGCGTACTCGGGAATCTCCGGCTGATAACCGGTCATCCATTTCTTCAAGACGAAGGTCTCGAAAAACCAGGTCGTGTGCGCGAGATGCCACTTGGTCGGACTGACGTCCGGCATCGATTGCACCACGCAATCTTCGGGCGCGAGATTGCGAACGAGTGCGCCTGTGAAATCGCGGACCTCGTGAAAACGCGCGAGCACCGCGTCTGCGTGCGATGGCTGCGGCTGCGAACGCTTCGCCGCGGTCGCAGTCTCAACCGGCGTTGCGACCGCGCTCGGACTCAAGTAATGCCGCCTTCCTCTTCCAGTTCTTCGCGGCGCGCTTCGAGCATCTGATCGTGGGCCGCTTCCTCGCGCCCATCGTTAATCAGGTGTTCACCGAGAGTTTCTTCTTCGTCGGCGTCCGGCCGCGGTGCGCGGTGTCCCTTTGTGCCGGCGATCACGTTCCATTCCTCGGTCACCTCCGCGTTTTCGTCGGTTTCCTCGGGCGGATTATTATTTTCGACCCCCATCAATTCCTGACGCGCCTGGTTCCAATCCGCATCGGTGAACTCGTCGGGGCTGCGCGCGTCGATCATCGCGATCTCGCGGGCCCGCCGCTCGATGTCCTCGGGCGAAGGCACCCCCATGCCATTGCCATGCAAAGAGATTTTGCCGCTGCCGGATTTATCTCTCTGGCTCATACTATTGATACGAAAATCGAGGCCGCTTCGTCTGCAAAGACCTTATAGCGGCATTCCGCAGCGGGAAAGGGTATTTTGAAGCGCAGTGATGAATCGGAAACCCAGCGAATCGAAGTTTTTCGCGCTGAAAAACGGCGGCTCGCTTGCCTATGTCGAATACGGCGATGCCTGCGGCACACCGGTGTTCTTCTTTCACGGCTGGCCCAGCTCCAAAACGATGGCGCAATTGACCGACGCGGCGGCGCGCGAGCTCGGGATTCGAATTATTTCTCCGGATCGACCTGGCATTTGGGAATCGGGGTTCCAAGCCAACCGCACGTTGCTCGATTGGCCCGATGTTTTGGAGCAACTGGCCGATCACCTCGGGCTCGACCGCTTTTACATTCTCGCGATCTCCGGCGGCGCACCTTACGCGTATGCGACGGCTATTCGATTACGCGACCGCGTCCACGCGATCGCGATCGCAAGTGGTGCGCCGCCGATTGTCGATCTTAGCGATCAGAGCGGGCTGCTGAAACTTTACCGGTGGATGCTCGTGCTCTATCGCCGCTCGCCGAAACTTTTGCGCGCGCTCTTTTATGTCGCGCGCCCGATCGCGGCGCTGCGCCCGCCGCTCCGTTTGCGCCCATTGCTGATGAAAATCATGCAACTGCAAGCGTGCGATACCGCGGCGTTGCGAGACTCGGCCGCGTTTGAAGCTTGCTTTGAGAGTCAGCGACGCGCCTGGCGCGCTTCGGCCAGGGGAATCGTCGCCGACGCCGAAATTTACGCACGTCCCTGGGGATTCCGGCTCGAAGACGTCGATGTACCGGTGCGGCTCTGGCACGGTCAGCAAGACCGGGCGTTTTCAATTCACCTCGCCGAAGAGGTGTCAAGCCGGCTACCTAATTGCTGCGCGCGCTACATCGACAACGAGGGACATTACTCATTGCCCATTCGCCACGTGCGCGAGATTCTCGTCGATCTAATCGCGGTATGATGGTCGGCGGCTTGACGGCGTGAGGGCACCGCCGTTTCCGGAAATTAAAACAGACGGATCTCGTTAACGATGAAACTGAAGTCGGTCTGCAGAAACTTGGCGGCTTTGCTCGAGGCGAGCATGCGGGTGAGGAAGATTTCGAAGTACTCCATCACGCCGGAGATGGTGGTGTCGATGGTCAGGTCGAGGACGATCTGTTTGCGCGCGCTGTCGATCTTGAGCGAGCTGCGCTCGACCGAGTAGTTGACGCGGTCGTGGATGTCGAACTTGATCATGTCGGGATTGCGGACCCGGCTGCGGTGGACGTCGCTTTT
>QHPZ01000231.1:5472-8459 GCA_003219225.1 Verrucomicrobiota bacterium
CTCTTCGTCTGGCATTCCGTAATCGGAGAGAATGCCTAAGGCGATCACCGCGCCGGTCTGCGCGTGCATGACACGATTAACGGCGTTGCCGATATCGTGCAGGTAACCGGCGATGGCGGCGAGCTCCGCCTCGCGCTCGTTGTAGCCGAGCTCATGCAGGATGCGGCGAGCGTTTTTGGCGACCAGGCTGACGTGCCGTTCGCCGTGCTCGGTGTAACCAACCATGGCCAGGGCCTGGTCTGATTTGCGGATGAACGTCTGGACCCGCGGGTTCGCACGAATGGTTTCAAGCGTGACCGCATCGAGCCGGAGCGGACTGGTTATCACTGGAGGCTCCTCTTCGACTAACTTCTGAGGTTGCTAGCTCATTTTGTGCAAGCGGGCTCTTAAGCAAGCAGACGTTGCGCCAGGATCAACTCCTCATCGCTTGGAGGAGATTAGTTCGGCGGGCGCAGCGGAGCGACCGGTGGCGGCCGCAGAGTTTGCTTTGTCCGACCCGACGAGCGCAGCATCGATCTTGATTTTCGATTCCATCATGCGGTCAAACGAGAAATGCTCACGGGCGTAGCGCAGTCCCTCGGCAGCGCATTGGGCCGCGAGAGTTGGCTCGGACAAAAATCTAAGCATCGCGGCGGCGAGCGCGTGGCTGTCGCCTGGCTCTACCATCAGCCCATTTTGTTCGTGCCGAATAATTTCCGGAACATCGCCCACCTTTGTTGCAACTACGGGCCGGCCGCTGGCGAACGCTTCACGCAACACGATGGGCGACGCCTCCGTGCGCAGAGAGGCGATCACTACCATGTCGGCGGCGGCGAAGATGTCCGGTGTGTCCCAGCGATAGCCGACCGTGAAGATTCGATCGGTCAACTGCGCGCGACTGATGGCAAGCCGCACTTTTGCGCCGAGCTTGAGCCAGCCGGTGCCCTGGCCGACGATGACAAAGCGCGCATCGGGGCGCTGTTCCAAAATACGTTGCGCCGCTTCCACGAAAAGCGTTTGCCCTTTGTCGGGCCGCATCATGCCGATGTTCGCAATCAGCGGTGTGTCCGCATCCAGTCCGAGCTCGCGCCGAAATTTCATGCGGTCGCGCGCCGGATTGAACTTCTCAAGATCGACAGCTGAGCCGACGACGTCGATTTTGCTGGGATCGATCCCGTTCTCCTGCACAAGCTGGCGTTTAATCACTGACGCATCGGCCAAAATCTTGGAACAGCCGTGCTTGAAAATGAAAGCGCGCGATTTATTGCCGATCGGATCGGTGATGCAACGCGCGCGGATGAGTGGAATACCGAGAAGGTAAAGCGGCAGGGCGAGCCAGTGATCTTTCGAACTGAACGCCTTGATCAAGTCGACGTGCAGTCGGCGCGCCAGCCGCCACAGCCGCAACCAGGTAAGGGGATCGAAGCGTCGTCGCAACGGGATGGCGATCGTGCGCGTGCCGAGCTCGCGTGCCTTGGCAAGGACTTCGGACTGCGGGTCGCAGACGAGCCATGACTCATGACCGTGCGCATTGAGCCAATTAATCTCCAGACAGGTTCGATACTCCTGACCGCCCCAACTGCGACTGCTTTCGACGTAAAGGACGTTCACTGCTCCGGCGCGCCATGGGACAGCGCATTCCACCTCGCTCGCGATGACCGCAGCTTCACACGCTTGGCGCAGGCTCAGCGGTGCTGCCGCGCTTTTCCAGGATGTAATCGTGAATCGTGTTTACGCTGCGCAGCGCTTTGGTCGCGATTTCTGCGTTCGGCACGCCGACGCCGAAAGTTTTTTCCATGCTCACAGCCAGCTCGAGCGCGTCAATGGAGTCGAGGCCAAGGCCGTTCGGACCAAACAGAGGAAGATCGTCTCCGATCTGCTCGGCCGGGGTTTGCAGCATGAGATTCTTCACCAACATCTCCTTGATACGTCTGCGCAAATCGTCGGAGTCGCTCATACCGAACGCGAAATTAACTGCGAAGTCGCGCTTCTAAGCCTGGTCAGCCTTGTCGCCGGGCGTGACAGTTTGATTTGGATCGGGACGTACTGCCGCGGTGGGCGCACTTTCAGCTCGAGGCACGGTTGATTCGGCTGATCTCAATTCAGGTTTGCCCGTGTCGGCCTCGCTCTTACCGGCTTTGTGCAGCTCATCGCTGAATTCGTCCTTTGCCTTTTGAAATTCCTTCACCGCCTGACCCATTCCGCGCGCCAGCTCGGGCAATTTCTTTGCGCCGAAGAGGACGAGAATAATCAGCAAAATGATGATCAGGTCCGGCCCAGCCAAATTCATGAAGGTGGCAACGAGACTCATCGCCTCCAAACATCAGACCGTTTGCCTAACTTGCAAGACAATTCGCCGGAGGCGCTTGCGAGTCTTTCTGCCCTCGGGGCACGCCGTCTCAGCACGGCTCCTGCTGAGTTATTAACAGTTATTGACAGAGCCGCCCGGCTATGGAAAACAACTAACCCCTGCCATTATGCGTTCGATCTGGAAAGGCAGCATCAGCTTCGGCCTGGTTTACATTCCAGTCGCAGTTTACCCGGCCACAAAGGAAGAGAAGATCAGTTTCCGCCAGCTGCGCTCGAGCGATCTTAGTCCAATCCGATACAAGAAGGTGGCGGAGGCGGATTCAAAAGAAGTCGCCGCTGACCAGATCGTGAAGGGATTTGAGTACGAGCGCGGGCGCTACGTCGTTCTGAAAGATGAAGACTTCGAGAAGGTTCGGATCGAATCCACCCACTCGATCGACATCAGCGATTTCGTCGACCTCGACCAGGTCGACCCGAAGTTTTTTTACCGGCCGTATTTTTTGGAGCCGCAGAAGGGCGGGGAGAAGGCATATGCGCTTTTACACAAGGCGCTGAGCGGCACGGCTAAGATCGGGATCGCCAAAGTGGTAATCGCGAACCGGGAATATCTGGCCGCCGTGAAGCCGGATGGTTTGTTCCTCATTCTGGAGCTGATGCATTTCGCAACCGAAGTGCTCACGCCCGAGGAATTGAACCGG
>QHPZ01000229.1:0-4557 GCA_003219225.1 Verrucomicrobiota bacterium
CGAAACGGAATTCCACTAAGTTGCGCCTCTCGCCAAAGAAGCGATTCCGCTTCGAGAATAACCGGCGGATGGTTCGCTTTCGGGCTCGACTGGTAATAATCGAACAGCCCGAGCTCATGCACACCCCGCGCGTGCGCTTCCCAGTTAGCTACATCAGCGGTGCCTTGGGTGAAAACAACGAGATAAAAACGAATCGCCGCACCGAGCGCGATCGCTACCCAAAACCAAGCCGGCGCTCGCCTAAACATCGCCCGACGCCGCCTTGTGTTTTTCGTAAACGCAAACCTGGCGCACGCCAAAGATCGACATCTTCTCGGCCAAGCGCGGGAAGTCTTCGCCGAGTTGCGCGTGCGAGTGCGCGTCGGACGCCGTTGTGAATCGAATTCCTTTTTCGAGCGCGAGCCGAATGATCGCATCGCTCGGGTAAAGCTCGCCCACCGGTTTGCGCCAGCCGGCGGTGGAAAGTTCAATCGCCAGGTCGCGGGAACGGATGAACTCCACTGTTTCATCAATGATCGACCGGACGTCGCCGCATGGGCGATGCCCGTGAATCTTGATCAAATCGAGATGAGACAAACAATCGACCAGTCCAGTCGCGACGATCTCGCGAATGCGGCGAAAATAATCGGCGTAGATTTCGTCAACATCTCGCCCGACGAACTGTCCCGCGCCATCGGGCACGGTATCGAACATTTCTGTCGGATCATCTAGGTAATGAACCGAGCCCAGGACGAAATCGAGGTTCTTCCAATTCTTTTCGATCCATTTTCTTCCCGCCGCTGAACTCTGCGGATCGTTATCCAGCTCGATCCCGGCACGGATCTTCAGGTCGGGATTTGCGGCCCGCAGTTTTTTGATTTCATCAAAATCAACTCCGGCATGAAAACGATCGTGGTCGGTAAACGCGATATCGTTCAAGCCGCGCGCGCGCGCGCTGTCGATCCAGGGTTGGAGAAGCTCCTGCGTATAACGCTGGATGCGATGTCCCTGCGGATGCGTGTGATAATCGGAGAAGAGATTCCTGCTCGTGCTCATGCTGGCGAGAAGCGGCGCGCCCGGCGGTCGCGCCCTACCATCACGGTTGCGTCATGAATTTCTGTCGAATGTTCAGCTCTGGATACTGGGGAAAGAAGACCTCGACGATGGACACCTTGTTCGGCACGAGATCGCGCGTGGCAATGGTCTCGTTGTACTCGACGTGCTCCTGCGGGTTGATCAGCACGGTGGCGGGTTTTTCGCTGACGGCGTGATTGTCAGTCCACTTCGTGAGGATGGTCTCGGCAGAGTTGCGCAAATAAATTTCAATCCGCTGATCGGTCGGAAAGTCGAGTGTGACGGCGCGTTTTCCCAGGTTCGTCACGATCAGCTTGATTTGGAGCTGGCGCACCTCTGAGAGCTTGACGATTTGCGGCGTGACGAGCAGATCGAGCGTGAGGCCGCGCAGGCGCGGGTTCTTGTATTCCGGGAGTGAGGTCGAGGAGAACGGATGCAGGATGCGGCTGAACCAGCCGCGTTTTTTCAATGTGGTCGTGGGCGTGGCCTCCTGTGCGGGTGCCTCCGTCGCCAGCGCGATGAGGAAAAGGACAAACGCAGCGCGTCGGTTCATGAGCGGGTTTAAACACCAAACGTTGCAAATCCTGTCAAACCCTTTATCAATCGCCCATGTCTCGGATTTGTCTCGGCGCGCTGCTCGCGTTCCTCGGCATCGCGACGCTCGAGGCGAAGCCGCGGCACTGCCTGTTTCGCGTCCATACCGAAGCGAACCCGCAGGACACCGCGATCTTTTCCACCTCGGTGCGGGCGCAATTCTCCGGCAAACCGATTGCGATTGAAAAGATACCGCGGATCAGTGAACAGGACGTCGAGGCTTTCCTGCCCTTTCCGGCCGGCAAAAATAATTACGGCGTGCTTTTTCAGCTCGACGAGCACGGGCGCCTGGCACTCGATGCGTTGAGTGTCGAGCGCCGCAGCGGTTTACTTTTCGTTTTTATCAACGGACGTCCCATCACCGAATTCCAAATCGATAAGCGCATCACCGATGGACAAATTTACATCGCGTCGGGACTCACGGCCGCCGACATCGAGTTGATGAAGAAAGACTGGCGTATGATCGGACAGCGCAAACGATAGCGGATGCGATGTGCCTGCGCTCCAGTCGCTGTAGTGTGCGCTGTCCTCAGCGCATTGATCTGCGGTGGCGCAACATCGATCGCGTCCGCTGAGACAGCGGACACTACAGCCGCATCGATTGTCGATCTTGCGCTGCCGACCGACAACGATGCGCTCTTTCGCGGCGGCGGCCCTGAGTTTTACCAATACATCGAGCGCGATTATCACGGCGTGAAATCGACGCCGTGGGAAGGCGGCCAATACGGTTTCGTGCGTGACCCGATGCAGACTGGAGCCGGGCTGGTCTACACGCGCTTCCATGAAGGCATCGATATCCGTCCGCTGCAACGCGACGAGCGGGGCGAGCCGCTCGACGAAGTGCGCGCCATTGCCGATGGCAAAGTCGTTTACACCAATCGCGTGCCGAGCCACTCTAATTACGGCAACTACATTGTCATCGAACATCGCTGGGACAGCTGCAATTACTACAGCTTATACGGCCATTTGAGCACGATCGCGGTGCAACCCGGCCAAGTGGTGCAGCGGCGCGAACGCATCGCGCGCATGGGTTATACGGGCACAGGAATCAATCTGTCCCGCGCCCACGTGCATTTGGAGTTAAACCTCCTGCTCAGTCATAATTTTCAATCGTGGTATGACACTTTTCACAAGGAAGAACCCAATTACCACGGCATCTACAACGGCATCAATCTCAAGGGCCTCGACATCGCCCGGCTCTACCTCGCGCTGCGACGAAACCCATCGCTAATCATTCCGGAATTCCTCGCGGATGAAGATACATTTTACAAAGTCACGCTGCCGCGCTCGCCCCATTTCGAGCTGCCCAAGCTTTACCCGTGGATGCTGCGCGGAAACTCGACGCGCGGGGCAAAATCGTGGGAGGTATCATTTACGCGCTCCGGATTGCCTTTGCGGATCGAACCCAGCACGCAACGTGTGAGGCGGCCGCAGTTGAGCTACGTGCAAAAAAGCTCGCTCAACTATTCCGACCTCACCCAAGGCGAACTCAGCGGGCGCGGAAACAATGTGCGCTTGAGCAAAGATGGCGAAGCATTCATGCGGCTTCTAATCTGGCCCGATTAGGTGGGATGGCCGTCCAGCCCATGCGCCAGTCCGGTTCGGACCATCGGCGGTTATGCCGATGCCACGGCGGTAGGAGAATGTGTTATGCTCGTTCACCGGTATGACGCGACGCGAATTTTTGAAGCTCAGTGCGCTGACAGTCCCGACGGTGCTCGGACTCGATGCGCGTTTCGTTGAGCCGACCTCACTGCGCGTCGCACAACTCAAGCTCAACGCAAAGGGCAATTGTCGCCTCGTCCATTTCAGCGATTTTCATTTCAAAGGCGACGAGCAATACGCGGGCGAAGTCGTGCGCACGATCAACAAACTCGCGCCGGATTTCGTCTGTTTCACCGGCGATCTCGTCGAGCAACGCCGCTTCGCCACCGCCGCGCTCGGGTTCATTCGCCAGATCGACGCGCCGGTTTACGGTTGTCCCGGTAATCACGAATACTCGAGCGGCGTTTCGTTCCGCGATTACGAAAAAGCCTTTGGCGCGACCGGCGGCGCGTGGCTCGCCGATCGCAACATTGTCATGGAACGACACGAGCTGGAGCTTGTTGGAATGGGCATCGTCGGTCTGGGAATCGTGCCGCCGTTACCTGCAACACGGCGGCTTCTCCTCATTCACTACCCGCTCATGGCGGATCGTCTCGGTGAGCGGCATTTTGATTTAATTCTCGCCGGCCATTCACATGGCGGGCAAGTCCGGCTGCCGTTGTGGGGCTCGATCATCGTACCGCGCGGTGTCGGCAGGTATGATCTCGGCTATTACGAGACGGCCGGCGGCCCGCTCTATGTCAATCCCGGCATCGGCACCTACCGGTTGCCGTTCCGATTCAATTGTCCGCCCGAGCTTACCCTGATCACGATCTGATTTTCTCTCATTAACACCGGGCTTCAGCCAGGTGTTAATGAGAGGAACAGCGACAGACTGCGTGCAAGTCAGCACGAGGTCGGCGCGCGCTGCGCGAGCGCGACGCCGTGGGGGATTGCGCCTTCGACAAAGCTGAGGCATTCGACTGCGCCGCTGGGCTTTCCCGGCAATGAGATTACCAGGGAAAGATCGACAATCGCCGCCAGGCTGCGCGATAAAATCGCGTTTGGCGTGATCTTCATCGACTGCGCGCGCATCACTTCGCCGAACCCCGGCAACTCCACGCGCATGATCGCGCGAATGGCTTCCGGGGTGACATCACGCGGCCCCACGCCCGTGCCGCCGGTCGTCAAAATCAATCCGCAACCTTGTTGCGAGAACGAGCGCACTGTCTCCTGGATGCGCGCGATGTCATCGGGCACGATCGCTTCGCATACCATCTGCCATCCGGCTTTTTGCGCCGCCTCCTTTAGCGCGGGCCCACCGAG
>QHPZ01000229.1:4567-6655 GCA_003219225.1 Verrucomicrobiota bacterium
TGCATCTATTTTCGACGCGTCCGGCGGTCGCGCCCTACCACAATTGCCGCCTTAATCTTCTCCAGCAGCCGCACGCCCGAAATCTCCATTTGTTTATCGACCGCCTTGCACATGTCGTAAATGGTGAGTAGCGCGATGCAGACGCCCGTGAGCGCTTCCATTTCGACGCCGGTCTGGGCGACGGTCTTCGCCGTGCAGGTGACCTCGGCGCCGTCTGGCAAAGAGACGATGTCGATCTTCACGTCGCTCAGCGGAATTGTGTGACAAAGCGGAATGAGTTGCGGCGTTCTCTTGGCCGCCTGAATGCCGGCGATCCGCGCCGTCGCGAATACGTTGCCCTTTGCGATTTTGTTTGTCGCGATGAGATCGAGCGTCTTCTGCGCAAGCTTGATCTCACCGGTCGCAACGGCCGTGCGTGCACTCAACGGTTTGGCCGAAACATCAACCATCTGTGCGCGCCCATCGCCGCCGATGTGACTTAGTCGCTTCATCACTCGTCACTTCCCTCATCCGCCGATCGCGATCATCTTCCGGTCTGGCTGATAATTGTTCCGGAAATCGTGTTGCTCGGGTTTACGTTCGACCACGTCGAGAAAGAACTGTCTCAGCTCCTCGTCGCTCGCGCCGCCGCGCAGCGGTTTCATGATGTCGAACTCGAGATAACTGCCAAGACAGGGGCGCAATTTGCCGTCGCACGTGAGCCGCAGCTTGTTGCAGCTCTCGCAGAAATGCAGGTTGGTCATCGCACCGATAAAGCCGATCCACTGATTGCGACCCGGAACCTGGTAGTAAGTCGCCGGCCCGTTGGTGCGAAACGACGGCTCGGGAATGAGCGCGCCAAAGTGCGATTCAATCAGCCGCTGCGCGTGCAGGATCGACATGAAGTTATGGTCGTCGAGGACTTCGGTCGTGCTCACCGGCATCAGCTCGATGAAGCGCAGAATGAGATTGCGCTCGGCGGCGAACTCGATCAGCGGGACGAGATCGTCCTCGTTGCGGCCGCGCATCAGCACACAATTTAATTTGAGCTGATCGAATCCGACCGCGAGCGCGGCGTCGATTCCGGCGAGCACTTGCGAGTGAAAATCGCGCCCGGTGATTTGCGCGTAGAGCTGTCGATCTAGCGTATCAAGTGAGATGTTGAGCGAACGCACGCCGGCAGCGCGCAGCGCCCGCGCCACTGTAGCCGCGGTCGCTGACCGCGGCTGCCGACCGAGGTCCCCGACCTCGGCTACAGAGCGCGTGAGTAACGTCCCGTTAGTCGAAATGCCGAGGTCGCGGATGCCGGCCACTTGTGCGACCTGGCCGATAAAATCGATCACTCCGCGGCGGGTGAGCGGTTCGCCGCCGGTGATCCGGATTTTCGTCACTCCCAGCTCCGCGGCGATGCGAATGACGTGCAGATTCTCTTCGTAGGTCAGAATCTCCGCGCGCGGGAGCCATTCCTGCAGCTCGACCGGCATGCAATAGGTGCAGCGCTCGTTGCAACGATCCGTGATCGACACGCGCAAATAGGAGATGCGGTGGCCATGTCGATCTTGCATTCGGACGCAACGTTAGGGTTGCGCGGGGGTTGAATCAAGCGGCGGAAACATTGACTGATCAACTTCAAGCGATATGATTTTTCCTATGAAGCGTCGAATTTTCTCCACGGCATTGATGGTCGCTCTGGCCGGCAGCGCTCTGATTCTCACCAGCTGTTCCACAGTTGAATCGCGCATCTCCGGTCATCCGGAAGTTTATCAAACCCTTGGGCCGACCGACCAACAATTGGTCAGTCAGGGACAGATCCGCGTCGGCATGCCGGCGGACGCGGTGTGGCTGGCGTGGGGTTCGCCGGAACACAAAATCGTTGGCAACATGCGCGGGCGACCAAGCGAGACTTGGATCTACGTGACCTACACCTCGGGTTATCCATACGGTTATCCTTATCCGTATGGCCCCGGCGTTTACGGTGGCGTCGGTGTCGGCTTTGGATTCGTCAGCGCGCACCACATCCACAATTTCCATCACCGCGCGTTCGTCTTTGTCGGCGATCCGTTCTTCGATCCCTTCTTCTACTCCTATATCCCGCCGAGCATCCCGGTG
>QHPZ01000048.1:0-4567 GCA_003219225.1 Verrucomicrobiota bacterium
AAACCACCGGCGTATCGCGGCGCGCCGGGATCATAACCCGGCCGCACAAGGCGCAAATTGTCCTTTCCCCCGGATCCTCCGACGTTTTTGTTTTTTTTCGGTTGGATTGCGCCCGTTGTTTACGAGGCGGCGCCATCAAAAAGGGAGATCGCATGCGCGCGGCGGAATAGACCTTAAAATTTCGAAGAAATTTAGCAGTTCTTGCGGCTATCGCGCTAAGGAGTTATTGGCGAAAGACTTTCGCAACTCGCAGATCGTTAAGTCCCTAAACTATTCGGGATTGAGAGCGGTCGCGAACATTGCGGGACGGGACCGGCTGAAACAGATCTGGTGCTCGGGGGGGGACTTGAACCCCCATGCCTTTCGGCATACGCCCCTCAAACGTACGTGTCT
The DNA here is from genome assembly GCA_003219225.1 of Verrucomicrobiota bacterium. GTDB lineage: Bacteria > Verrucomicrobiota > Verrucomicrobiia > Chthoniobacterales > UBA10450 > AV17. The sequence continues at coordinate 394 of QHPZ01000048.1, forward strand.
GCCATTCCACCACCCGAGCGTGAGTGTGCGAAGCGGACGAAATTTGCCGTTGAAGTGGCGCCATCGCAAGTGGGTTCTGGCAAGCTCCTGCTCGTCATCGTGCTCTTGCTCGTGCTCGATTTAGGAGGATTTTCGATTACGAGCACCAGCATGAGCACCAGCATGAGCACCAGCATGAGCACGAGCATGAGCACAAGCACGACGGCTGAGGAGTGGATCAAAGTCGATCTGCACATTCACACCCTCGAAGATCCAAAAGACGTCCTGGATTACTCAGCGCATCAATTGTTGGAGCGCGCCAAGGCGCTCGGCTTTGGCGTGCTCGCCATCACTCTGCACGACGCCGTGTTTGATCGCGCGGACGTGTTCGCCGATGCCGCGAGCATGGGGATCCTGCTCGTCCCGGCGGCGGAAGTGCGCCTGCGTGGCTCGGACGTGATCGTGTTGAACGTCACCGCCGAGGAGCTCGCCGAGCTCACAGATTTCGACGATCTCCGGCGGCTGCGCGCGCGCCGCGGCAAATCCATCTTCACGATCGCCCCGCATCCGTTTTACGTGCTGGGTGCATCGATTGGGGAGAAAATTGTCGATCTTATCGATTGCTTCGACGCGATTGAGCTTTGCCATTTCCACAAAGGAATTCTGAATCCGAACCGGCGAGCCATGGAGGTGGCGGCGCGATTTGGCAAACCACTCATTGCCACCTCCGATGCGCACCAGTTGCATGCTTTTGGCCGGCATTACACAAGCATTCCGCGGCCGGCTGCCCTCACGGTCGAAAATGTTTTCACCACGTTGCGGCGCGGCCCCCTTCGCCTGACGAGTCCGCCGGCGTCGATTGTCGATCTTGTCAGCGCTTTCTATTTCATCTTTGTCGCGCATCCGTACCGGGTGCGCCGGCAAGGCCGCAGCGCTTTGGTTGGCCAGGCCGAAGACGCGAGTCTTGAATCTAAAACGCAAACATGACAAACATTCTACCGAGATGAGAATTTTCGCTCTCCTGCTGCTCGCGTGCGCCGTTGGATTGGTTGGTTGCAAAGCGCCACGCAAATTTCACGAGCAAAAAACCCCGGCCAAGACGGCCAAGAAAACGCCGGAGAAACCGACCGAAGAATCGAGCGATGTGGATTTCCAGGCGTTCGTGGGCCGGTTGCGCAAGGCGGTCGCGAGCCATGACGTTGCGACCCTCAAGACAATGATGACAGAGGATTTTGGTTATCGGCTCAATCCAGAGGCCTCCGGCAGCGGCGTTTTTCAGTATTGGGATGACCAGGGTCTCTGGCCGGAACTACAGGGCATCCTGTCCGAGAAGTTTGTGAAGAAAGGACCGTTCATGGTCGCGCCGCCGCAGTTTGCTGATCCGTCGCTTAATTACGACGGTTATCGTGCGGGAATTCGTCGCGTTAACGGCAGTTGGAAGTTTGCCTACTTCGTCAACGGCTAGTTCGGCCAGTCACCTTTGAGGCTGCGCGACCGGCGGCTGCTCTAGATCATAAATCGCTCCCCAGGGACCGGTCGCGACCAGAGCGGCAGAGGCGCGCGAGATCGACCCAGTTCGGCGCGCCTTGCATCAATTGCCTGAGCAACTGCTCGGCCTTGCCATAATCCTCGAACCCCTGCGTCCAGAGATGTCCGGTATACCCGAGCGCGACTTTGCGGCCCTGGAGCAGGAGAGGGTGATTGTAAGTCGGGTAAGCGGCGAACCGCGCTTCCACCGGCAACCGGCGCACGGCGGCGCCGACTCCGTCGAGCTCGGCGCGATTCACAAACCCATAGCCCGGTCTGCCGGCGGTGAGACCGCCAAATAGACTGACGAATCCGGACCCAAAAAGCAGAATGCAAATCGCCGCGCGGATCGGGAGCGTCCAGCGCGCAATCAACTGCGTCCATAAAAAGGGCAGCACGATAAAATAAGCCCACACCATGACCTTGAGATTGTCCCAGCCCCACGGCGCCATCTTGATGAAATAACCAAGCACGAAAATCGTCACTGCGGCCGAAAGAAAAACTTCTTCCGGATCGAGTTTTGCCGAGGGCCGCGGTTCTGATTTGCGAAGCCGCCAGGCGCAGATGCCGACCAGCATGACGACGAGTGGAATGAGAATGCCGAAATTCGGCAGCCAGAATTGAAAGAATGGCGCGACGATGCCGTTCCACGTTTTTCGCAACAACCACCCGAGAACTGGAACTGCCGAGCCGAAGTTAACCGGGCCGAGCCGAAAAAACGGCGCTGCCATTTCGCCATCGTCCTGGACCCACCCGGGATGCCATTCAAAAACCGAGCCCGCTCTGAAGTGATCGGTAATCAGCCACATGAAAAAGGTCGCGGGAAGAAACGCGGCGGCGAGCAGAACAGCCGCGCCTGTATCAGCGATGGGGAAGAAGTTTTTCCACCTGCTCGGTTGCGAAATGACGGAGCGAACGCCGGCGCCGCCTTCTCCGCGCACAAGATCGACAATGCGCTTGATCGGACCGACTAATTGAAACGCCAGTAGGCAAATAAGCACGATGGTTAGCGCCATGAACGTGTGGACATGGAACAGCGGCATCGAGGCGTAAACGGACAGGTCCACCCAGAATGGCAAAGGCCGGTCAGCGGGAGTATTCGGCTCCTGCGATGCGGCGTTTGCTCGAAAATATTTCGCGCGCCAATTCCAAAGCAGAAGCAGGCCGGCGGGAATGGCATAGAGCAGACCGCGCTGCGTGAGGAACATCGTGTGGGGTATGCTTTTCCACGCGATCGAGGGCACGTCCTGGTACGCTTTCCAGTCCCAATTCGAGAGCACCTGAAATCCGGCGATGCCACCATTGAAAAGAAAACCGGCCACGGCAAACGCGCCGCCCCACCGGTAAAACGCATAGAAGGTCGCCAGCGAAGCGAGCAGTGCGACCCAAATCAAACCCTGCATGAGATCGACATTGAGGCAGGAGAGTAAACCGTTGAACAAGTCCGCACCCGCCGGGTAACGGAGGTGCTGGCTGAAAGCATAGATGGGATTTGCCGGCCACAGCCGGACACCATTAGCGAAGTATCTGATGTGGGTGATGTGCAACGCCAGATCGCCCAGATTGTTTGGCGATTGAATTCGTAGCTCCTCGCCGTCGATGTAGACGAGCCAGCAAAAGCAGCGCAGCGCAAAGGCCGCGAAGCACGCGGCCATCGCCCATTTCCAAAAAGAACGATACCTGCTAAAAGCCGACGCGCGTTTGGCATCTGTTTTCCGGCTGGGACCTTTGCTTTTGACCGCGGGTTCGACGACCTGAGGCTCAGAGCCTTGTGAGACTAATAAGTAGACCGCCATGACAGCGCTGAAAAGAAGCGATACTGCGGCAATAAGTGGGTTGAGACCGCCGGCGAGAACTCCGAGCAGCAGCCCGGCAACTGTCGACAGATTAAAGAATGTTACTCCCGCTCCGAGCCACTTCATTGCCGCCGGTGCACGCGTTAGCTCTGCGGCTTGCCCTTGAACTCCGGCTGGCGGCCGGGAAAGAAATCTGCGAACACCTTGGCATTAAGATACAGCTTAGAAGGCTCCTGATAGGCGCGAATCCGCAGCGTGTCGGTGTAGTATGATTCGTGGAGTTTAGCTTCTACGGTTTTGATCTTATCTTCCTGGACGAGAAGAAAGGCGGCATCCAGTTTCTCCGGCAGATTTTCATGCTCATAGTAGCCGACGTTCACAAAATCTCCGAGGATCCAGGGCAGTGGATAAGCACTCGTGCGAATAATGTGGCCGGTCAGCTGATATTTGAGTGGGTCGCGGTGCGCCAACGCGAGCAAAGGTTTGGTCAGTTTGTTAATGTCATTGTAGGTCTGCACGTAGACATATGGCTCCGCGTCAGTTGCGTAACGAAAGTAATTGAGCCAAATGGCCGAACCCAGAGAGATGGTTAGCAGTACGCCAAGAAGACCATAAGCAGCGGGGCGATACCTCAGGACAAGGAGTAAGATCGCGAGACCGAGCACAAAAGAAGTCGACCATGCATATTCCGGGCTAACCCACTTCCAGTGCCAGAGGTCTACAGCAATGGCAGCGCACAACAGCACTCCTAACACCGAGTTTGTGACTGCGTCGTATTTCATGGGCACCAGTAACACCGCTGCTCCGAACATGAACAGGAATGGCCACAGGAAACTGATCACGCACCAAGGCGTCTTATAATGGATATAGCT
>QHPZ01000048.1:4616-10373 GCA_003219225.1 Verrucomicrobiota bacterium
AGCCGCAGCGCGACCAGACAAAGCAGCAAGCCCGCCATTGCCGGTAACTCATAGCCCAGGTAATCGGCGCGTCCGCGCTCGAACGAGGCGCCATCGCTTTAAGCCAGTAGTACCACGGTTTCTCGTGGCCATGGCCCTCGCTTCCCGTCGCAAACCATGCCGTGTAGGCCTGGTAAATCCCCTTCACACCGCTCCAGTGAAAGAACATTCCTGAGTAGAAGAAAATCACGAGTGCGGTTCCAGTCGCCAGGACAATTGCAAGATCGACATAATCCCATTGCGATCGCGCCCGGCGCGCTCCAGGAGGCGGGGCAAGCGCGTTTGCGACGGACACAACCGGAATGGCGATCAACGCACAGCCGAGATGAATGATATAGGTCTCCTTGGTCAGGATCATGCCGGCTATTCCCATGCCGACGCACCAAAGATAGCTCGCGGTTCCAAACTTCCATAGCCCAAGCAGGCCGAGAATAAACAACATCGAGAAAAGTTGGAGCCACACCTCATGGATGGAATAACGCCCGTAGAAGATGAACCCGGGCGACACGGCCATGGCGAGCGCGGCAAATCGACTGACACTGCGTCCCACCAGCGGTTCAAATTTCAGCGCCAGCCAGACGCAACCAATACTCACGAGCACAACCGGCAGACGCAACGCCCACAGGTTTCGGCCCAACAACTTCTCGGAAAGCAAGAGCACGTAAAAATGGACCGGCCCGTGGTAGTTCGTCGGATCGTAGCGATAAAAGCCGTTCTTGACGACTTGGTCGACGAACCAGCCATTTATCCCTTCGTCAAAGTGCGGCGGTTTGATCGCGAGTAGCAGCAACCGCAAAAAGGCCGCCAGCCCGAGAATCAACCATGGCGTCCAGCCGCTTTCAGCCAGCGCTGTTTTCCAATTGGCAATGGTATCGCGCAGCGCCGGAAAATCTGCTAGCGCGCGGCCACGGCCGCTGCTAGTACGCGCTGCGATGCGCATTTTGGTTACGGGCGGCTGCGGCTTCATCGGGAGCAATTTTATTCGCTACATTCTGCAACATTACAAGCCCGCCACCGTCACCAACGTCGACGTCCTTACCTACGCGGGAAATCTCGCCAACCTCGACGGCGTGGTCGAGGAACATGGCGAGCGCTACGAGTTTTTCAAAGCCGACATCGCGAACGCCGATCAGATGGACGCGCTCATGACCGAGCACCAGTTTTACGCGGTCATCAATTTCGCAGCCGAATCGCATGTCGATCGCAGCATTAACTCGCCGGAAAATTTCATTCACACGAACGTGATCGGCACGAGCGTGTTGCTCAATGCGGCGCGCCGCCATGGGGTGCAGCGCTTCATTCAAATTTCAACCGACGAGGTCTACGGCTCGCTCGGCCAGACCGGGAAATTTACCGAGCAATCACCGCTCGACCCGAGCTCGCCTTACTCGGCCAGCAAGGCCGGCGCCGATCTTCTCGCCCTCGCGCATTACAAAACTTACGGCCAGGAAGTGATCATCACCCGCTGCTCGAACAATTACGGCCCGTATCAGTTTCCGGAAAAGCTCATCCCGCTCATGATCATCAAAGCGCTGCGCGACGAGCCGCTCCCGGTTTACGGCGATGGTCTCAACGTGCGCGATTGGATTCACGTCAGAGACCACTGCGCTGCGATCGTGGCCGCGCTCTTCGAAGGTAAACCGGGCGCGATCTACAATTTCGGCGGTAACTCCGAAATGGTGAACTTGGATGTCGTGAAGATGATTCTCAAAAAGGTGGGCAAACCCGAGAGCCTCATCTCATTTGTCCCCGATCGGCTCGGCCACGACCGACGTTACGCCATCGATTCCTCGTTTGCGCAACGCGAACTAAAATGGAAACCACGCAGGAATTTCGAGGAAGGTCTCGCGGAAACGATCCAATGGTACATCGACAAACCACCATGGTGGCAACCGCTCCTGGAACGCGCGGGCCGGTACTGAGCACTGGCGGCTAAAACGGCAGCAAACGCCCAACACCGAATCGGCAGAAATGCAGATTCTGAATTCGACATTCGGCGTTCGGCGTTCGACGTTCGGCGTTTTCCGAGAAAATGAAAATCATCCTCACCGGTGCTGGCGGGAGACTCGGCGCCGCGCTCGTCCGCGAATATCGAGAGAAGTTCGAAGTCACCGGTTTTGATCACGCGCAGCTTGATCTTGCGAATCTTGATCGAGTGCGCGACCGACTCGGCGCGACCGAGTTCGACGTTCTAATTAACGCCGCTGCTTTCACAAACGTTGATCTTTGCGAGAAAGAACCGGAACAGGCGTTTCGAATCAACGCCGAGGCGCCACGCGTCCTGGCGGAGATCTGCCGCGATAAAAACGCGAAGCTGATTCACTTCAGCACCGATTACGTATTCGACGGCGAGAAGGGCGAACCATACGTTGAGGAAGATGAAGCGCGCCCGATCAGCGTTTACGGCCAGTCGAAAAGCGAGGGCGAAGAGAAAGTGCTCGCCATGCACGATCGACATCTGGTCGTGCGCGTCTCCTGGGTGTTTGGTCCGGATCGGCCGAGCTTTGTCGACGCAATGATCAAACGCGCGCGTGAAGAGGAGCACATCGAGGCGATTGCGGACAAGTTTTCAGCGCCAACTTACACGGGCGACATCGCGAAAATGTTGCCACGGTTTTTCGATGTCGAGGGTGGCATTTTGCACTTCGCCAATGCCGGCGAATGCACCTGGCAGGAGTACGCTCAGTTTGGGCTTGATTGTTGTCGCTCTCTTGGCATTCGCTTGAAAGCAAAGGCGGTCGGCGCAATTAAACTGAAGGAGATGAAAAACTGGGTTGCGCGCCGGCCTGTTTATTCGGTGCTTTCCACGGCAAAATACATCGCACTCACCGGCACGACGCCCCGGAATTGGCGCGACGCGGTTGGTGAGTATCTTAAAGACTTCTATTTCCCAAAATGAAAAATCGCATTCTCGTTTTCACATTGTCGATCTTGCTGCCGCTCGTTGCGCGGGCCGAATTGAAATGGGAACAGAGCCAGGTTGAATTGCATCCCGGTGCCGCCGACAAAGAGGCAGTCGGCCATTTCAAATATCAAAACGCCGGCGATAAACCGATTCATTTTCGCTCCGTCCATTCCTCCTGTGGTTGCACGACTGCGCAAACACAGAAGGACCAGGTATTGCCCGGCGATAAAGGCGAAATCACCGCCACCTTCAAAATCGGCGACCGCACCGGCACGCAGGTGAAGACCGTCACGGTCGAGACCGACGATCCTGCCCATCCGTCCACGGTGTTGACACTCAAAGCCGTGCTGCCCGAGCTGCTTCAAATTCAGCCGGCGCTGATCACGTGGAATACCGGCGAAACGCCTCAGCCGAAAACGATCGTGGTGCGGCCGAGCAAAGATTTTCCGGTGAAAGAGCTCAAGGTCAGCTCACCCAGTCCCGAATTTACGACCAAGGTGGCGCGCGATTCGGGCAGCGGCGAATTCAAGATCGACGTGACGCCGAAGAACACGACGCATCCCTCCGCGACCGCGCTCACGATCCAGCCAGAAGGTTCGCCCAAGATTTTTTACGCGACGGCGCGCGTCATGCCCGCGCCACCCAGTCCAGCGACCACGCCAGCGACGCACTGAGTTGTGAAATCGGCGCTGCTGCGTCAGATCATCCTGCTCGCAGCGGCGGCGCTTGTTCCCGCGATCGGCGAAATGATTTATTTTCGCGACCGCGTTTCCTGGCATTCGGCCATTCCGGCATCGGAATTGGTCACTGTCGAGCAGGCGCGCGCGTGGGGTGATGGCGCCATGTGGGTCGATGCTCGACCAGACGAAGACTTTGCGCGCGACCATGTTCCGGGTGCGATCTTGTTGAACGAGGATCGCTGGAACGAATTGCTGCCACAGTTTCTGACCGCTTGGTCGCCCGAGAAAAAGGTCATCGTTTACTGCAGCGCGCAAAGCTGCAACGCCGCGCGCGAGGTCGCGAAAAGACTGCGCGATGAAGCGCAGCTCAAGAACGTGTTCGTGCTCGAGGGCGGCTGGGAAGAATGGCTTAAGAAAAAGTGACGAGTGACGAGTGATGAGATGAAAATCTTCTGGCCTGCTCTTGCCGCGATCTTAGCCGCAGTCGCCGTGATTGCGCTCGTAGCAAGTGGGCGCTTTCGATCCAGATATTTTTGGCGCATTGTCGATCTTTTGGTCGGCGGCGTGTTCATTTACGCGGGCGTCCTCAAAGCGCTTGATCCCATCCAATTCGCGATCGACATCGACAATTACAAGATGCTGCCGTGGTCGATCGCTGCGGCATTTGCGTTTTATTTGCCCTGGCTGGAGGTTTTCTGCGGGATCGCGCTCATTTTTCGCCGTCTCTACTTGGGCGGATTATCGATCTTATCGTTGTCGATCTTGGCTTTTATCGCAGCCACTATCGCAGCCAAAGCGCGCGGCCTCGATATCACCTGCGGCTGTTTCGGTCATGCCATCTCGCCGCACTTTCAGCGAACGAACTAATACGAGCGCGTCATCATGATCAGAAAACTCAAATCGGGATACCGCCTCTACTCGCGGAAGAAAAATCCGAAGACCGGCAAACGGCGTAACCTCGGCACGTTTAAGACCAAAGCCGCGGCGAAGAAGCACGAAAAAGCCGTGCAGTATTTCAAACGGCGCTAAGCTGAAGCGGCGCTTTTCGAATGTCGCATTTTTTCAGCCGGCGGTCTGCCGCGATCGCCCCCGGTGGAAGATTCTTGACGACGCGCAGTCCTGAGTAAAAAAAGGCACAACGATTTCTCTTTGGGGAACGCGCGCGTCCCGCGTGCTAACGCCAGTCCGGCTCGGACTGAGCGCATCCTCGCGATCGCGAATTTTCTCTGTGCAATTCCATTCAATGGCTGCTAACGAAATTCAAAGGAAAGATTGTTTCGTCGCAACGCCGAAAGCGCTGGCAGCTTTTCTCTTAGTCGGGCAAGCCAACTTTTTGAACCAGTTCTTGGAAGCGTTCGTCCGAGCGGAGTGAGTCGAACATCGGCACTGTTTTGAAATCGATGACGTGCTGCGTGTGTTCGTCGTAGGTCTTTTGCGAGAGCGCGATGGCTTTGTCTTTATCGCCGAGTCCCGTGTAAATCCAGGCGAAATGATATGGCGGCACATATTGCTTTTCGGCCAGCCGTTTCAAATCATCCAGTGTTCTTAACGCTTCAACGCGCCTGCCGGCCACTCCATAAACATAACCCAGTCCCGCCAGGTAATCGCTGCCGCGCCCCCGCGCTTTTTGCATCTCGCTAATGGCTTCTTCGTGGCGTCCAAGCGCAGAATAGGACAGCGCGAGATCAAAATGGGCCAGCGTGAAGTTCGGATCGAGCTCCAATGCTTTCCGATATTGAGCTATGGCTTCTTCGTAGCGATGGCCGAGATAGTAAACCCAACCAAAGTCCGTGTTGATAATCAGCGAGAGAGGATCGAGTTCGCGAGCGCGCTCGGCATGTGCCAGGGCCTCCGCATTTCTTCCAATCAGTGCGAGGGCGAGCCCAAGACCGTGATGCGCGGGCGCATAGCCAGGATTAATTGCGATCGCGCGCTCGAGTTCGGCAAGGCTTTCTCTCCACCTCCATTGGAAGGAGTAGACCTCAGCCATCGCCGCATGAGCTTCAGCCAAGGAACTGTCAAGCTCGATAGCTTTAGTGGCGGCCGTCTGCAACTCAGGTACGGCCTCACTCGCTGGCATCGGAACATACCAGACCGCGAGCTTGTAAGACTCGGCCAGATCACAATAGGCTA